>JAFDCA010000460.1 GCA_019313025.1 Deltaproteobacteria bacterium | reverse complement strand
TTCAGTGTTGAGCTACTTATTAATGCAAGCCGCTCAGATATCCTATTGTCCCTGATTAATCTCAGAAATATTTTATCCGATCAAGATAATCTTGTAATTTATTATGCTGGACATGGTTGGCTGGATAAAGAGGCGGATGAGGGTTATTGGTTACCCACCGATGCAGAAAAAAATAATATGATAAACTGGATTTCAAACTCTTCCATTACCACCACATTAAGAGCTATTCGAGCAAAACATGTTTTAATCGTAGCAGATAGTTGTTATTCGGGAAAGTTGGCAAGAGGCATTCATGCCGTGGATAGAAGCCCTGGTTACATTTCTCGCCTATCCCAAAAAAGGGCCCGTTGCGTGATTTCCTCCGGCGGGATTGAACCGGTGATCGACAGTGGAGGAAAGGGATTGCACTCGGTTTTTTCATCCTCGTTTTTAGATGCATTAGCAGAAAATCAAGAGATTATGGACGGCATTCAACTTTTCAACAAGCTCCGGCGTCCGGTGATGCTTAATTCAGATCAAACGCCCGAATATTCCGATATTCGTAAGGCGGGTCATGAAGGTGGTGAATTTCTTTTTGTTAGGAAAAAATAAGTAACAAGATTTTGATATCTGATATTATATAACATAGCATAGTGTTGGGGTATCACCATATCAGCAAAGTTGACCGGCCTCCGGTAGTTGTAATATTTGGATTTCTCTCAATGTATCGGTACTTTCGAGATATTTGGTTTGCTGACAAGAAATCTGAAATAAATTCCTTTTCCTCACTGTATAGTCGAAGCTACAATCCGCTTTTCCCTCAATTTAAAAATCTAAACGGCCTTGTCGTAAAACTTTACAAATTCTTCAACAATGTAGTCGTGAATCTGCTTCCTGGTGTCCTCAGTGAGATTTTTAAAAGCCATCCCCGCTAATAGAACTGGATTTTTATTGGTAGGTTTCTTTGCCCAATCCAATCTACAGTTGATCCATGCGGGTTTTGCGAAAAATCCTACGGTACTGTTCAGTATTAAGGCTTCTATATTTATACTCGAATTTTCTCTAATAGCGGAGAGCTTCTCAATCAGTTCTTTTTGGTTCTTGGGAACCTCTATGCACAGGCCGCCATGGCTTATATTTTTAGTGTTTGCAGTATAAGTTTTATCCGGTTGATCTCCGGAAAATCTGAGCCGGACCGTTAAGGTTGTATTAAGCCGGACATAGGCTCTTCGCTCTTTGCCGTTGAATCTATCTCTCGCCATCTTTTTTCCTTTCTATCGGTATTTGTAAGTGATGACTTCTAGCTTTGCATCGACCTCTAAAAGCCAGTACTTGGCTACTATAGAACCTTGATTACCACCAATGTTATGTCATCTTCTGTCTCTAGCGGAAAACGGAACTGCTCCAATGCATGAATCACGGTGTCTATGATCTTTTTCGCCGATTTTTGAGCATGATTCCGTATAATTTTCTTCAAACGTTTTTGCCCGAACATTTCCCCCTTTGCGTTGCAGGTTTCCTTTATGCCATCAGTCCCGATCAAAATAACCTGCCCCGGGTTAATGTGTTTTACTGATTCTTCGTAAACAGAATCTTCTGATACACCTAAGGGTAATCCCTGACCCCTGAGATCTTCAAAAAAGTCCCTGTGAGAGTCATAAAGAATAGCCGGCTCATGACCGGCCCGCACCCAGCGAAAGTGTTTTTCTTTAATATCAATCTCAGCGTAGAACAGAGTCATAAAAAAACCTAAATCCGCAATATCACTATAGATCCGTTTGTTAACATCGGGGATAACACAAGCCGGGCCCCCTTCACCACGGATGCGCTCCCTGAGAGATACACGTGCCGCGGTCATTAACAAAGCGGATGAAACGTCATGGCCCGAGACATCTCCGACAACAATTCCGATTTTTCCCTGACCCCATTCTCCGCATTCTATGAAATCGTAATAGTCACCGCCGGTTTCGTCGCACCAGATAGTTTTTCCAGCTAAGTCAAAACCTTCGGCTACAGGAGCAGCAGCCGGTATGAGTGTTCGCTGGACTTCTCCGGCATGGGCCAACGATTCTTTGGCCTTATTCAATTGCATACGGCCCCGGTTAGTTTTTCGATACTTATTAAGGCCTGTCTTTATCGCCTGCCTCAGAATGTCTGCCGAACAGGGTTTTAGGTGAAATTGGAAAATACTTCCCTCATTTACCGCTTTTATTGCAGTTTTCATATCAGAGGACCCTGTTAGCATCATGCGCACCGTCTCGGGGCTGACATCCCTGACTCTGGAAAGCAATTCAATGCCGTTCATCCCGGGCATCAAATAGTCGGAAACAACCACCGCATAGGGACCGTTTGTTTTAATTATTTTTAAAGCCTCTTTTCCGCTTGAAACGGTCTCGATGTTAAATTTGTTTCTCAACTGACGCTTCAGCCCGGATAGGACCATGACATCATCATCAACAAAAAGAATCTTATCATCCATCGCTGTCTCCTTGCTTGTCGATAGCCAGCTATTCAGACGCCAACCCGGTATTGGATGTCTCGCCTCAGGCTTATCAAAAGGAAGATTAAACCTATAAAAATACCAACCAGACCATTCGGCTTTTTCCTGTGATTCATTGCCCGGGAGCTTTTCAGGAATCCGGCAATCAAATTGGCGAAACTACATTATTTTAAACTCGTCAGAGTGATCTTTTGTTTGCCAGAAGGGCTACCTGCCATTTGGAGAAAAATTCAGAATAGCATTCCAGTTTTTCCGTAAAGAGCGGTGCGTTCAATTTTTTTCACAAATAAGGTGCAAAGGATAGCAGCAAGCGTAACTGAAACGGCAGCAGAAATTAGTTTCTACATGAACTCTAAATCAGCTTTGAGCCCTTTTTATCCATAATATTCATTCATTCCCGATTAAATCATCGCCTTTTTCCATTCATTAAAACCAGGGAATGTCTAATTTATACATCGACTGCAAAGCTCAAAAACTTTAATTGGAATTGCGAAAATAACATGGAATTTCAGTATATTACCACAATGTAGCATTTGGGCGAGGTTATAGCATGGAATAATGTGTAGACTTCGAACAGTTTTCTATCGAGTTGAGTGTTGATCAGGGCTCTTCGGCTATCATGCTTAAACCAGCTGAATATCATAAGGTATAGATTAGGATTTTAATTTCATTTTTTTCATTTTCATCGCCTACGGTTTGACACCGGTTTTTTTAAATGAGATAAGCTGCATTTATCAATTT
>JAFDCA010000459.1 GCA_019313025.1 Deltaproteobacteria bacterium | reverse complement strand
GGCACCGGCTGTCAGCCACAACCCGATCGGCCGGCATCACCCTATCCTGTTGTCCAACTTTTTTGCCCAGACCGAAGCGCTGATGAACGGCAAAACCCATGAAGAGGCGGTCGCGGAGTTGAAAAAGGCGGGTAAAACGGATCTCGAAATAGAAAAACTAGCGCCCCATAAAATTTTTGAGGGCAACAAACCGACCAATTCCATTTTATTCAAGAAATTGACACCGAAGGTTCTGGGAAGTTTAATTGCCATGTATGAACACAAGATATTTGTTCAGGGGGTGATCTGGAACATTTTCTCCTTTGACCAGTGGGGTGTCGAGCTCGGCAAACAGCTGGCCAACAATATTCTCCCGGAAATAAAAGACGACAAACCGGTAGACTCCCATGATTCTTCGACCAATGGCTTGATCAATGCGTTCAAAGAAATGAGAAGATAGACAAGTATAACCGTTCGAAGGTTCAGGGGTTCAAAGGTTCAGGGTTAAGGGATTCAGCGCCACCGCTAGCCGATGAAGCGGATAGTTTGATCGAAAAAGAGATTTTGCCAATGTTATAAGCTCAACTATCCGCAGAACTCGCAGAGACTATTTGAATGAAGGGGCGGGGTGTTTTATTCGTCATGCCCGCGAAGGCGGGCATCCAGTTTACTCGGCACTGAATTTTCTGGATTTCCGCCTTCGCGGGAATGACGAGAGGGTCGATATCAGATGGTTTATTTCATTGCCAGGTTAATAACATCCATTAAAAAAGGAGAATAAGTATGAAGTTTGCAAAAGTTTTGCTCGTAATGATTCTAACGTTGATCTTTTTTAGCGGTTGCGCCCGGATGCAACAGACAACAAGCGGTACATCCGCATCCCCGGTACTCGATCGCATCCAGAAAAGAGGCGAGCTGATCGTCGGCACCATGGGCAACATGCCGCCTTTAAACATGACTTCCAAGGACGGTGAAATCTTTGGCCTCGAACCCGATCTTGCCAGGCTGCTGGCCAATGCCATGGATGTCAAAGTAAAGTTTGTCACCAAGCCGTTTAACCAATTGCTGCCGGCGCTGCAGACCGGAGAGGTCGACATGGTTTTATCCGGCATGACCATCACCCCTGAACGGAATCGGAAGGTGGCATTTATCGGCCCCTATTTTATCTCGGGCAAAGCGTTTCTCACCAAAATAAAAACCATTGCCTATGCCGATGAAGCAGCGGACGTCAATAACCCCAATACGAAAATAGTGGCCCTCAAAGGCTCAACCAGCCAGGCATTTGCCGAAGCCGCTCTTGACAAAACAACGCTGTTTACGACCGGAACATATGACGAAGCGGTGGACATGGTGTTGCAGGATAAGGTGCATGCCATGATTGCCGATTATCCCATCTGCATCGTCTCCGTCTTCCGGTATCCGGAAGCCGACCTGCTCTCAGTCGTCACCCAGTTGACCTATGAGCCCATCGGCATCGCGATTCCGGCCAATGATCCGTTACTGATGAACTGGACCCGCAATACGCTTAACAACATCGAAGGCAGCGGCACACTGGATGAACTGAAGCTGAAGTGGTTTGCCGAGGGGGACTGGATGAATAAATTGAAGTAGTTATTTCGATCTCCGTGACACATGCATCCCCACCAGCCAGGCAACCAGCACCACCAGATATATTTGGCCGATGAACGCTTCAATCAGAACCAAGGAACTCGCTTGGTCCGTTACGGGTGTAATGTCACCGTATCCCAGGGTGGTTATGGTGACAAAACTCAAATATTCATACCGCATCATCTCCCCCCAGGACCCCTTATCCGGAAAAGAAAAGGACCCGGGCGACACCCGTTCCAGAGTCATATACAAAAATGCCCACATCAGCGCCATCAGCAAATAGGCAACGATGGCCGCAAAAATGGTTTCCCTGTCGACCTCCTCGGATTTAGCGATAATCCGCAATATGTTGATTGTGGCATAGGCAAAAAAAAGGGCTCCGAAAATCCTGGTTAGCAAACTGACGGTTCTGATTTCAACAAAATATTCCGACCAGGTAACAAAAATCAGTGGCAAGGCCAAAGCTGAGGCAACGATTGCCTGGGACCGTTTCAATCGAATGGTGTAAATTATAAAAATAAAAATAACGGTTAGGAAAACGTCCATCAATATTCGGGTCTCGATAAATACGTCTAAAAATGGGGTCAGAACAAGCAACAAGAGGATCAGAATCAGCAGGATAAGAAACCTGGTCTCAGAAAATTTCTGAATGTGTTGTCCAAATTTGTTAAGAGCCATGTCTGCAAGCGCTTTCAGAGGCTGAAAAGAATGGAAAGAATGAGAAAAAGCTAATCAAAATAGGTTCTTATCAGATTTTTCGACTACATGTTGTTAGAAAATTGAGGTTTCAGGTGTCAGTTCTGCCGCCGGCTATCAAAGCGGTCAGTTTAATCGAAAGAGAAACGCCAGCATGATAAATGTCAAATTAGCACCTGACACCTGAAACCTATATCGTTAGACATCCTCTTCAATCTCAATTTTTTTCTTTTTCTCGCGTATTTTCTCTTTAAAGATTTCAATCACCTGATCGGGTGATTTTTTCTGCATAATCTGGTGAATTTGCGCCCGATAATTGCTTACGGCGCTGACGCCGAGTGCGGTTAAATCATAAACCTTCCATTTACCATGATTTTTTTTCATTCGAAGTTGAACGGGAACCGACAGTTTTTTCCACAGGATTTCGATCTCAACCAATGCCTTGGATTTGCTGATTATTTTCTGGTCAATATAAAAGACTTTTTCTCCATTGTATTTTGATTGTAATTTGGGCAAGTTTAACTTACCCAGGAATTCGCCGATAAGTTTAATGAATTCTTTTCTCTGTGGCGAAGAAAATTTTTTCCAATGAGATGCCAGTATCCGCCTGGAAAGTTCCTCAAAATCGAAAATTTCCAGGGTGATCTCCCAGAGTTTTTGCTCCTGTTCTTTTCTGCGGGATGGATCTTGATATTGCGGGTCTGCCAGTACGCTGATACCCTTATCAAATCCTCTTTGCACTGCTTCCAGCGGCTGTTCTCCCAATGCCGAGGCAGGTGCTGCAATAAGCGTTATAATGAATATATATATGTATATTTGCATAATACAATCATATTCGAATGGGATGGTGAAAAATGATGATCTAAAACAGGTAAGATAGGGTTGAAAGGGAGGTTTAGCAAGATCGGAAATTATTGAAAATCGCTAATTACCTGAAACCTTGTATGAAACTTCATTTATTTAGACAGGATTTACAGGATTGACGGGATTTTTTTCGCCTTCGGCGAGGAGCGCTTTCGGCCGAAGGCTTTTTTATCCCGATGATCCTGTTGATCCTGTCCAATTTTCTTTTAAAGATGATAATCTATTCCTATTTTTGCCGTATTTTGATCTTCGCTTTTTTTATAGTTTCTTTTTCGATCAGACCGGCCGTTTTTTT
>JAFDCA010000458.1 GCA_019313025.1 Deltaproteobacteria bacterium | reverse complement strand
GTCAGTTTATGTTTTCTCATATGCAACAGATAGAGCAGTTTGCCGTCGTGATTTTCCAAAATATGTCGATTCCCGATAAAATCGTCATTTGCAAAATCTAAGTAAACTGGAACATGATGCTGTTTTCTGAATTCTTTTATGGCGGGAATAAAGACGTCTTCAAGATATCTCTCCTGGGCTTTGAATACGCCTATCTTTTGAGTATCCGGCAAATAATGCGGAACAATGTCACCCCCGACGATAATGCCGTTCACCTGTTCTTTTTCTGCGATTGCAAGCAAAGAAAAGAGGTGTTCGGGATTCGCGTGAATGTCGGAAGCATATATTATTTTCATATATGGTTACCGTCAATGAGGGTTTCCGATATTGATGGAAGATGGACGTGATAATGATCGTGCAATGTTATGAGATATTTTCGGGTTTGAATGCCTTGGACAGCGACGCATCCATGACCGCTTCATAGCCGGTCATCCGGGCGATCACAACTTCATCCGTATCCAAAAATGTGAAATCTCCCCTCATTTTATGATCAGTGGCTTCTTTGATCTCAAGGACCGCCGTCACTCCGTCCGAGGGGAACGCATCACGGTACTGGCGATAATTGGCACTGTAACTGGGCAGAGAAACCATCCCCCGTTCTTCAAAGCACCACAGTATCGCCATTTGACAGGCGGAATCAAGTACCAGGGGGTCTGCGATCCACTGGCTTCTTAATGGTTCCACCATCCATTTTGCTGGAGAGGGTGCTGAAGAAATCCGTGCGGTGATGGATTGGGATGAATACCCGATAATCTCCTGGATGCCTTGAAGTTCAACCCCGTGGAACAGGATACTTTCGTAGATTTCATCGATGGTTTTTGAATATCCGTTGGTGCCGATATATGTGGAAAGGTCAAAAGTGGGCGGTGATTCCAGTTGATCGGCTAAAATGGCCGTGGCCCCGGAATGAATCACCTCAATGTGGTCTTTAATGCCGTCTCTGATTTGGACATCCACCTCAAAAGCCGCGCCTTTTTTTCTCGTTTTACCGGCCATGAGGCGGATGTGTTTTTTATTTTTATCGAGCTTGATGCCCTGAAAGATACGCATATCGTCCAGTCCTTGAAGCAAAAGTCCCGGATTTTCATGCAGAGCGCCGTGACCAAGCCATTCGGCGATCAAAGCAAAGGGTACCACGGGCTTCCCGTCCAGAATATGGGCGCCGAGAATCGGGTATCCATCCACATCGATTTCACGTTGAGCGGTCATAAAGAGAGTTTCCTTTTTATTCTGGACAATGGGGGGGGATGATGCTGATTCTCCAATCTCGGAAATATCTTTTTCTTTTTCATCAAGGATATTGGCGCCGATGACCACTTCCACCGGCAAGTTATCGCGGCCCTTCATTTCATGGAGCATACACATGGCGCCGGCCTCTACGGGGATGAGATCAATGCCGCTGGTTTCAAACTTTCGCTTGAGCGCCGAACAGACCATCCCGCCATCCCAGGGCCCCCAGTTGATGGAAACGACCCTACAATCCGGGCGTTGAATGGATTCTTTTTGAGCCATTTTATTAAGCACTTCATTGGCCATGGCGTAATCTGCCTGTCCGTTGTTTCCCACCCGTGCAGTGACCGATGAGAACAGCACCAGATATTTGAGACGGTCTTTTTTTGTGGCATCCAGTAGAATATTCAAACCTTTGACCTTGGTGTTAAAAACCGTTTCAAACTGCTCAACGGATTTGTCGACAATTCGGCAATCCGCTAAAAGTCCCGCACCATGGATAATCCCTTTTATGGGACCAAGGGTGTTTCGAACATCATTTAAAATCGTGTTTATTGTTGCGGCATCTTGAACATCCACCGAATAATAGTGCACATCGGCGCCGACATTTTTCATGGTTTCCAGGTTGTTTTTGATTTCTCGATAAGCCTTGTACTTTTTATAAATATTTTCCAGCTGGATCGGTGTAGGGACACTTTCGTTAAATTCGTTGTCAAGAATGGCCTTTTTGACGGCCCCCGGCTCCTCGATCCCCGAGAGCCATTCGGGTTCCGGTGGCGGCGTTGCAGACCGTCCCAATAGCACCAGGGTCGGTTTTGCGTGTTTCGCTAAGGCGGTTGCCGCAGCAGCGGTGACGCCTCTGGCGCCGCCAGTGACGACGACGACATCTTTTGGATCAAGATTTATTTCCCCTTGGGGATAGGGCAGGGATTCAAGCTCCAGAATCCATCTTGAATCCAAATCGAGGCCCACTTCCACCGGTTCTGAAGCCTCTGCATACAACATTTCAGACACAAGGGTTTTTGCAATGTTGGCGTGATCCTGCCAAAGGGGCGAAATGTCAAAAGCCCGGCAACGCACATTTTCCCATTCAATGGCAGCGGTCTTCGCCAGACCGGCAAGCCCACCCTGGACAGGATGTTTTATCCCGATACCTTTGAAGCCAAAAGCGCCGTCAAGGCGGGTGATGGTGGCAAACAGGGCTCCGCCTTTTTCGGCAGAATCAAGAAGATCCGGACCGAGAGATTTTGCCAGAGAGAATGCATCTTTTAAAAAGCGGTGATTCTTTGGCTCATATTCAGCCACGATGATCAGACCGCTGATGTTTGTTAAGCGCTGTTCATTAACCACGATCTGAGAAACCATATCATTTGGTATGATTTCGGCAGGGATGTTCTGTGATTTGAATTGATCGACAATGGCCCGGGAAAGACCGGTGTTATCGTCTGTGACATAGATGGTTCGTCCGTGAGGCAGGGCTAAAAAATCTTTTTGATCGAACGGTTTTTTAACAACAGATATGACCTTCCGGCCGATGTTGCTTGCCAGGTATTCCGGAGAAAACTCAGAGGTCTCTTGCCATGGAGAATGCAAGGGTTTTTCTGTCGGCTCCGAAGCCGAAGGTAAAAAAGATGTATCAGGTTGGGACATTTCGGTTTTTGTGGTTCCGGCAAGATACGCGACGATTTGTCCCAGTGTTTTAAGGGTACCCATGACATCGGGAGAGACGGTGGGCAGGTGGGGCATTTTTTCTTCGAGTGCCGAGAGGATCTCCACCCGTTTGATGGAGTCGATGCCGAGATCGGCCTCGATATCCATATCCAATGCCAGCATTTCAACGGGGTAGCCGGTCAACTGACCGACCGTGTTCAAGAGGCTGCTTTCTATTTCCCGGTGTCCGGCAGCGGATGGTTCAGAGGCCTTTGTTTCAGAAGACACGGCGTCGATGCCGTCTTGCGTATCTGAAAGATAAGAGACGATCTGCCCCAGTGTTTTGAGTGTACCCATGACGTCTGGAGAGACGGTGGGCAGGTGGGGCATTTTTTCTTCGAGAGCCGAGAGGATCTCCACCCGTTTGATGGAGTCGATGCCGAGATCGGCCTCGATATCCATATCCAATGCCAGCATTTCAACGGGGTAGCCGGTCAACTGACTCACCGTGTTCAGCAGGAGGTTTTCGATGTTTTTTGGGTCTTCATCGAAAGACGTCAGGTCCTTGTCAGCTGGTTTTGGGTCCGGTGTTTTGGATTGCGTTTCAATGAGATCCGGTTTTACGGCTTCATCCCCATGGGCCTGGTGGGGCATTCTTTCTTCCATGGGTGTTTGCGAAACGCTGAATGTTTGGTTGAAAGGTGTCAGAATTTTTTCCGAGTTCGAAAGGTCTTCTTTAAACCTTTTCACCTGCTCATGAGATATGGCTCTATCCGAATAAATCCCCAAAGATCCTTCAACCAGCCGCTGGGTACTCTCCATCATATGCTGAAGGGTTTTTGTCGCCTGGGTTTGGGTTTCCAAGAACTTTTGATGGGTTTCGGCGGTCTGCTTTTGAAGGGTTTGCATGGATTTCAGGCCGTCTTGCAATACCTGAAGTGCATCTATAATGATATTGTTTTGTGGTCGTTTGGTTTTCATGGTATTTGTGCTGTTTGGTATGTTTTTGGAGCGAATTTTCCGATGTTCCCATCGGATCATTGGCTGCTCCGATGATATATTCTGTTTTATTTTTTCAGGTTTTATAGTCGGTTTTTTGCTTTCTGATTTCTGATTTTCTATTACGGACTCCTGACTTCCGACCTCCGACATCCGATCCCTGATCCCTGACCCCTGATTCCTGGCCCTTGCTTTCTGATCCCTGTAATTGACGCCGGAGAGCCATATGCTCATTCTCTGTTTTGTTGCATCTCCATTCCGGGGTTCCCAGGCGCTTAAGTCCGCTCGATGCCCAAGAGATGCCACAAGAGCGAGTGTTTGGGCAAGATCTTTGATTCCCGATTGTCTTCCAGAAGCCTGGTCTAAAGAGACCGCTTTGAAATTTTGATCCTTAAGGATCGATTTCACAAGACCGGTCAAAACCGATTTGGGTCCAACTTCAATAAATGTTCGCACGCCAAAATTGAATAAATTTTTAATTTCGCTGACAAAATCCACCGGTGACAAGAGATGGTCGCCCAGCAATTGCTTGGCTTTCTCAGGATCAGCAGGGTAGGAGAAACCCGTGGTATTGGAAAATACAGGGATATCAGACGGCAAGATGTCGATATTTTCAAGGGCTTGGGAGAAAGGTTTTTGGGCGTGTTGAACCAAAGGGCTGTGAAATGCAGCGGAGACCGGGAGCCGAACGGTTTTATATCCTTTTTCCCTGCATGTCTCTTCAGCTCTGGTTCTGGCGTCAAATGGCCCGGACAAAACACCCTGTGTGGGACTGTTTCGGTTGGCCAGAACAACATCGGTTTTTGTGTCTTTGATGAGTTTTTCAAGTTTGTCCAAGGGGGCTTTCACCGCCAGCATGCCACCATTGTTTTGATCATTGACGGCACCGGCTCCAGCCATCAAACGTCCTCGGGTAATGGCAAGAGACAGAAATGACGCCAGCTTGATCCAACCGGCAGCACAAAGGGCCGAAAGCTCTCCAAAGCTGTGACCGCAGACAGCGTCGGGTTGAATGCCGAAATGTTGAAGGATTTTCAACATGGCCATGCTGACGGCGCCAATGGCCGGTTGGGCAATATCTGTTTTCCTCAACGTTTCTTCATGGAGGTGTCGATCTTTTTCGTTTTGAGCCGAAAGCGGATAGATATGGTCGGTCAAACAGCCGGTGGTTTCGAATGCTTTATTGGCCTGCTCCAGAACGTCCATCGCATCGGAGAAAACGCAGACCAGATCACGGCACATATTGACATATTGACTTCCCTGGCCGGGAAAGATAAATGCCATTTTTCCGGCGGGCTCAGGGCCTCCGTAAAACATATTTTCGAATTGCCATGCTTCTTGCGAAGGGTTGTTTTCTAATGCATGGATTACGCGATCCAAAAGACCGACGACATCATTTGATGGTTCAAGAACCAACAATAACCGATACGGATCTTCGACCGAAAAATCATTTCTCGTCTTTGCGGTTTTTGCCGAAATGTCTTCATGGGAGGTTGCGTTGTCGACAAAGGTTTTAAAGCGTTGAACATCCTGTTTGAGTTGATGCTGATTCAAGGCGGAGAAGGCAATGATTTCATTAGATCCATCCCAAGAGATGTGTTCTTTTTTGTTCTGGTATTCTTCGATGACCACGTGAAAATTGCTGCCGCCGAAACCGAAGGCGCTGACGCCTGCTCGACGCGGATGTTCTTTATTGGAGAACCAGGGGCGGGACTGTGTGTTCAGGTAAAAAGGACTTGTGTGAATGTTTAGTTTAGGGTCAGGCTTATGGACCTTCAAGGTGGGCGGGAGTACTTTGTGATAAACAGCGAGAACGGCTTTCATCAGGCCGGCGGCGCCAGCCGCTGCCTTGGTGTGTCCGATCATCGATTTCACGGAACCCAGCGCATACCTTTTGTGGTTGTTGTCCGGCTGGCTGAAAAGACCCTTTAGAGCCTGAAATTCGACTTCATCGCCGACTCTGGTTCCGGTTCCGTGGGCCTCGATGAGTTCCACGGTTGTGGGATCGATTCCAGCCTCATCATACGCCATCTTGAGTGCTTTGGCCTGTCCCTCGGCCCTGGGTGCATAGATGCTCTGGGATTTTCCGTCGCTGGATGATCCCACACCTTTGATAACCGCATAGATCCGATTTTTATCTTTTTTGGCATCCTCGAGCCGTTTGAGAACAAAGAGTCCGATTCCTTCTCCCAGAACGGTTCCGTCGGCGTCTTGGGAAAACGGTCGTGCATCTCCTGTGGGAGAAAGCACCATGGTTTTGGAAAAACACATGTGCATGAAGATGTCGTTGAGCATGTCAACGCCACCGGTAATGACGGTATCACTTCGACCTGAAATCAGTTCCAGGACCGCAAGATGGATGGCACTCATGGAACTGGCACAGGCTGCATCCACCACACAGTTCGTACCGCCTAAATCCAGACGATTGGAAATTCTGCCGGCTACAACATTCCCCAAAAGTCCGGGGAATGAGTTTTCCTGCCAGGAGACGTAAGAATCCGATATTTTCCGAATTACTTCTTCGGTTTTATGAGGATTGATTCCTGAATTTTCAAGGGCACTTCGCCATATGGGATGTCCCAGTCGAGCCCCCAGAGGGATTACAAGTTCCTGGGTACCGGTGACGCCGAGGATAACGCTGGTTTTGCTACGGTCGAAGGTGTTTTTTGTTTTATTGAAGGCATCTTCAAGAGCTTTTTTCGCCACAATCAGGCCGAGGAGTTGTGAGGTATCCGTGGCTTCAAGAATTGACGGCGGGATGCCGAATTCAGTGGGATCAAAGGAAAGTTGA
The DNA here is from genome assembly GCA_019313025.1 of Deltaproteobacteria bacterium. The sequence goes on along the minus strand of JAFDCA010000458.1, from coordinate 932 downwards.
GAGATAAATCCGCCGCGTTTACAGTAAACATGATCCGGTTTTTTGGGATCTGCATCGAAAAAATCTTCCAAAGACCAGTGGGTTTCCGGAACGTCGGTGATGGCATCTTCACCATTAAAAAGAAGTCGCCAGTATGCCTTTGGCCCCGATGATTTGGGAAAGAGACACCCCATGCCGATAATGGCCACCGGACGTTGGCGTGATATTTTATGATTCGTCGGTTTCAATGAAATCTTTTAGCGGCACACCATCACAGAAAGTTTATGCACCGAATAATTCAATTTTGACGGCTTCGAAAAAAGTCCAACTTCTGTGTTGCACGGCATTTCTCGTCACTGCGTCGTACGATAAGCACGCCCATTCCTCGGAAGTTGCGATGCTATCTTATCCCGATAATGTTATTCGGGAAAATTTGAAGATTTTTACTTTGCCGTCGATTTTGACTTTCTATGAAACAACAATTTAAATGGAAAAAATCTGACCTTTTAATAATTTGTTTAACATAATGCAAGAAAAAAATATTTGCAAGCAAATGATGATAAAATTGTAGTTGACATATTGGCACAACAAGTATTTAACTAGAGTCTATCTCAAAATCATCTTTTTGCCCTTTTCAAGATTTGACACTCAGGAACTTTAAAGATTTTGCATATGGAGGGAAGAGAAGATGTTTTGGTCTGCAGAAAAAAAACAGTGCCAATTTTTGGGCTGGGTCAACTTTAAAATATATAATTGTTATATCAACATGACAAGTTTCGAGGTGCCAAATGATTAAATTCTTCACAAACAGAGAACTTTCAGACAGTCTGGATATTAAATTGACCAAATGGAAACGCTGGTCCCGGGAATTTCTACCACCGGATCCATTGGGCGGGATGCAGTCCGGATACGCCAGACAATATCATCCGGATCAGGCGTTTACGGTCTTTTTT
>JAFDCA010000457.1 GCA_019313025.1 Deltaproteobacteria bacterium | reverse complement strand
ATGTTCCGATTGAATGAATAACGGTCACGATTTGCCGTAAGCCGCCGGATGATTTCGTTGAGGTCGGGAAGCTGTCTTAGCAAATTAGAGCGCGTTAAAGAGAACATCTTCGAAGGATTTCAAATTAAAAACATAACATCAAACGACTGAACGATATTCTAAAAAGCCATGGACATGTTCTCTTTTACGCGCTTTTGTTTGCGAGTTCTTGCAGATTTCAACGAACTTATCCGGCGGATGAAACGGAATGTTATTCTGACAATAGCTATAAAGTAACGCCCAAGACCGATGAAATATACCTGCACGGACTATCGAACCGAAATGATTCTTGTAAGCCTCAAGCAACGTCTTCGACAAGAAGACTTGAATGAAGCGGAACGAAAAGATATTCTTTCGCAAATTGAAAAGCTTGAAGCGGATATGGAACTCGATTAATCTACAAACTGTTGCTGATAATTCTAAGCCCCTCCAGGGTCAAGTTCGGTTCAACAACCTCTATGGTCTCAGATACCTGACAAATAAGATCTGCCAGACCGCCTGTGGCGATAATCTGGGGGTTTGTACCCATTTCAGCCTTCATTCGCTTGACCATTCCATCGACAAGGCCTGCATATCCGAAAATAATCCCTGCCTTAATGCTGCTTGATGTATCTTTACCGATCACGCTTGTTGGGGGAATGAAAATCTCCACTCTAGGAAGTTTTGATGCTTTAATAAAAAGTGCTTCAGAAGAAATCATGATACCGGGACTGATTGCACCCCCTAAGTATTCCCCTTTTTCAGAGATAGAATCAAAGGTTGTTGCCGTCCCAAAATCGATGACGATTAAGCTCGTTTTGTATTTGTGGAATGCTGCAACCGCATTAACGATCCGGTCTGCTCCGACTTCCGAAGGGTTTTTGTATCGTATCGGCAGTTTTGGAGCAGACCTGGCGTCCACCCAGTGGGGTGCATGTCCAAGGTATTTGCGACAAAAAGAATCCAGAATGGTCACCATGGGTGGAACCACACAGGAAATAACCGTTTTATGGATATTCCTGGAATTGATATTCCCTTCGGAAAAAAGATTTTTGGCCAGAATGTTAAACTCATCCTCGGTGGTGCGCTGTTCGGTTCGTATTCGCCAATTTTGGATGAGATGTTTGTCGTCGTAAACACCGATGACCATATTGGTATTACCAACATCAATAACAAGAAGCATATGATAAATTCCTTTTTTAACGAATTATTTTTCGATCGATAATTTTTACTTTAAAAATTTCAGGTTTTGCATCAATCAGGGTTGTTTTAACGGGTAATGTTATGGTCGCACGCTTACTGTAAACCCCCGGTTTTAATTCTTTAAGGTCAACATATACCTGAACCCCGTTACTCCCGTAAAGTTTTTCGATCATATTAACCGTTCCTTTCACTGTTATCGTGATTACCGGTGGTGTAATACGGTGTTCATACAGACTCCCAATTCCCTGAACCGGAATATTATCAAATATTTTAGTGGTCATCCGTTCTTTTATAAACACGTTTGCGAGAATAATTTTCGAAGCATCAACGAGCGTAAGGTTTTCCACAAGGTCCAGAGCCACCTCTTTTTTAAAAGAGCCGGACAATCCTTTGATATTGATGGGTTTTGTTGACACTTTATCCATTTGACCCAGCTTATCTTCTGATCCTCGCAGAATCACCGACATGGGTTCGGCTTTCACACCAACAACCGTAAATCCTTTGACCGGCTTTCCGGTAAGGGAAATATTGACAGGGAGCTCTTTTTTAATTTCATTTTCCACTCTAACAGTTATGGAATCGGAATTTACTTTTAAAATTGAAATCCCTTTGGGGAGTGGAATCTGATCCTGATGGATGGGTATAATATTCACCCCAATTTTTATCTCTGACAGGTCAACCGTATAGCGTATCTTCAAATCAGAAAGGGTTCGAACAATAGACTTCGGACCGCGGACATGTATCTCTAAACCGGTGAAAGGTCTGTTTGTTATGATCAATCCTTCAGGAATTTTTTCAGAGTCTACCGGGATAAACAGATCGGCTTCTTGGATGGATGCATAGGGCCATAATAGATACATGCCAATCCCAATAAAGAAAAACAGAATTAAACCTATCAGATTTCGAAAACTTAAAATAGACAGGGCGCTAGGGTTGATCATCGCAAGTTTTTAAATAAGATCATTAATTACAATCTTGATTAAATAATCAATAAATTTGTCCTATAAAAAGTGTTGTGCGTTTTTTATGGCATCTATTATTTTTACGGTTACACGAGTATTGGCAACATCGTGTACCCGAACGATATGGGCACCATTCAAAATAGCGGCAGCCACTGAAGCCTGGGTTCCGTTCGCTACCATCTCCGAATCGGCATTGAGATCTTCAAGCGTAGGGTCTTTAAGAAGATTTCGAATAAACGCCTTTCTTGAAGTCCCAATCATAATAGGGGCTTTCAACGTTTCAAGTTCATGTAAGCGCTGAATTAACATAAGATTATGCCCGACGGTTTTCCCAAAACCGATCCCAGGATCAATGATGATTTTTGATCTTGAAATCCCTTGATTTTCAGCCTGATCCATTGCATTTTCAAGAAATGTTTTGATTTCACCGATAAGGTCATCATAGATGGGGGCAATCTGCATGGTTTTTGGGTTTCCAAGCATATGCATCAAAATGACCGGCACCCCGGAATCTACAGCAATTTTTGCCATTTTCGTATCGAAGCTCAGGCACGAAACGTCATTTATCATTGAAGCACCGGCGTTGATAGCCTGTTCGGCCACACCGGCTTTGGTTGTATCAATAGAAATGGGAATCGGTATGCGTTTTGAAAGCTTTTCAATCACGGGAACAACCCGCCGGATTTCTTCTTCTTCAGATACGGGATTTGAAAATGGTCGGGTAGATTCTCCACCGATATCAAGGATGTCCGCACCGTCTTCAAATAGTTTATAACCCTGAGTAACGGCATCATCCAATGTAAAAAACTTTCCGCCATCTGAAAATGAATCCGGCGTCACGTTCAAAACACCCATAATACAGGTACGTTTAGCAAAATCAAGACGGTACTCTCCCCATGCAAGGCT
>JAFDCA010000456.1 GCA_019313025.1 Deltaproteobacteria bacterium | reverse complement strand
TTGATGAAACCGAAGATGGCTGCCAGAATAAAATAGAAGCCCAGACCCACCATTCCTTTAAAAGAAAAGGATGTCAGCAGCACCGGAGGTCTTTCTTCTTTGGGAAAATCCTTCAGGCCCTGTACCTTTGCGTTGATATCGTGCTTGATCAGAAAACTGAGCATACCGGGCATGGCGCCAATTTCAATCTTATTACGTTCGTTCTCCTCGTCGGGCAGTGCAAACAGATAGACCGGGGCCCTGTTGGTGGTTTCCCAGAGGGATTCCATGGCCGCCAGCTTGGTAGGCTGTTTTTCAGCTACAACGACGCCGTTCAAATCCCCCATAATCACCACAACCAAGGAAAAAATGAGTCCGAATACCAAGGCAATTCTGAAAGAGCGAGTAAAAAATTCGATCTTCTGCTTTTTAAGCAAATGATACGCACTGATCCCCATAACAAAAAACGCGCTGAGGACATAGGCTGCGCTGACCGTGTGGACAAATTTAAGGATGGCCCACTTTTGCATCAAGGCGGCCGTGAAGTCCACCAGTTCGGCCCGGCCTTCCCGGATGGTGTATCCCACCGGGTTTTGCATCCAGGCATTGGCAATGAGTATCCAAACGGCTGAAAAAGTTGAAGCAAAGGCCACCAGCCACATGACCGTGGCATGGGCCTTTTTGGAAAGCTTTTTCCATCCGAAAATCCATACGCCGATGAGGGTCGATTCCAGAAAAAAGGAAGTGGTGGCTTCAATGGCCAGAAGAGAACCAAAAATATCACCGACAAAGGCTGAATAGCGGGACCAGTTGGTTCCAAATTGAAATTCTAAGGTGATGCCGGTAACAACCCCCAAGGCAAAATTAATGAGAAACAACTTTCCCCAGAATTTTGTCATTCGCAGATAGGTTTCGTCTCCTGTTTTAACGTATTTGGTTTCCATGTAAGCCACCAAAAAGGATAAACCAAGCGTAAAAGGAACAAATAAAAAATGAAACATGGTGGCGGCCGCAAATTGCAGGCGCGAAAGCAATACCACATCCATGACCATCTCCTTTTTGAATACAGCATGCAAAAACATTCCCAAGTTTCGCATCCGAACATTAATGGGAAATATTTGATGCAGAAGACTGAGATATAGATTTCAAGATCCGCAACCCTTTATTAAAGCTACGAAAACTTATGGTTTTGAAATTTTATATATTATTCTTATCTGTTTGAAAATGATCCGTTTCTAAGAAAAGCCATGGCGTCAGAGCTTGTATATCGTTTTGTTCTCTATTGAAGTCATTTTTCTTAGAAATTCATGATACATAGAAACAATGGTTTCTTCAAGCAGTCTGCCCTGCCTAAATAGCAGCGAATCTCGTATATTTTTGGAATCATTGTCAAACCAAGACTTGTTGACCACTTAAAAAAATAGACACGGGTTGTTTAAATCAGAGTCGGTAAGTTATGCCGCTCCGTCCAGCGTACACTGTGTAAAATCTATCTGCTCGTTACAACCGTCGCACACGTGGGTTCTGTCAAACTCGTCTGAAAAAATTTCTTTTTCTTGTCCGCAATTGGGACATTTGCATGTAAACGATTTTAAGGTCTTAAAATTTTGAAATCCCGGACAATGTTGCGGTGTAGACATAGTGTTCTCCTGTTAGTTGTTGTAAACCAGTTTAAATGAAACCGTATTAAAATTTTTGGCATCTAAAAGAACTTTAAACCATTACCTAAAACCTTGTTTTATAACTTCTCGGCGATTTCACGCCCATACTCCTGGGCCATCTGAACCCCTCCGCCCAGAGAACTCGCTTTAAGCCTCAACGGATCGCCAACCATGTTCATTTTAAAAATATTTTTCATGGTACCGAAAATACGATCCGGAGCTTCTCCACTCCATCCAAAAGCACCAAAAGCACCGCCTACCTTGCCTTCAAGGCCGGCTTTTTCGGCAAGAAAAAGCATGGTCTTCATACTTTGAATCATGTCGCCGTGATATGTGGCTGACCCAAAAACAAGACCATCATAACCCTGAAGATCCGTTTCTTTTTTAATTGCATTGACGTTCATTACATTTGCTTCATGACCGGAAAGCCGAATACCTTCTGCGATGAGTTCGCCGATTTTAAGTGTCTCTCCGGTTCGCGTGGCACAAACGACAAGTACTTTAGCCATAATATTTTCTCCTTAGGCGCTATGCCGACTTATTATATTCGTTTATCAGTACCCTCAAATTCACAATCCGGTGTATAACAAGTATTGTCAAGAAACTCACATTTTTCTTTACACGAAGGGCATTGATTCGGTGGCACATCAGCCTCGAGTGCATATCCACACTTTGAACATTTCCAATTGGGCATAAGATCACCTCCTTTTCAGGTAAATATCGTGATATTTATTCCGGTTCAGCGGTCATATCCGGAGCCTGTCGTGTTGCCAGTTCTCGATCCATCATAAAAAGACCTTGTTTGGCATCACCCAGCAGTTTGAGTTGTTCCAGCACATTCCCGACACTTTCTTCTTCTTCTACCTGTTCGGTGACAAACCATTGGAGGAATATCTGTGTGGCATGGTCGCGTTCTTCCATGGCAATTTCAACCAACCCATTGATAAGACCAGTCACCTTCTGTTCATGTTTTAACGTATCTTCAAACACAGCCAGAGGAGAATCCCATTGGGTAGGCGGTGATTCAATTGCTGCGAGAAGGGCTCTTCCACCACGTTGGTTGATAAACTCATAAATTTTCATGGCATGCATGAGTTCTTCCTGAGCCTGTGCATGCATCCAGTTGGCAAACCCATCCAGATTAACGGACTTGAAATAGGCATTCATCGACAAATACAGGTAAGAAGAATAAAGTTCGGCGTTCACCTGTCCATTGAGCGCTTTTTGCATTTTATCTGATAGCATCGATATTATCCTTTCCACAAACCATGCAGGTTGCAGTATTCGCGTGCCGTAACTTGATCAGCTTTGACACCAAATGTTGCCTCCGGTGTCTCACCGGGATTGAGAAATTGTCTGTAAGCTTTTCCGTCTGCAATAATTTCAACCCATTCAATATAATGTTTTGTTTCCATGGGATGCGGAACAGAACCGACTTTGACTTTTATACCATCCGAAACTTTTTCAACCACCGGTACATGTTTCTCTTTGGCTGCATCAACCGTGTTCTCAATCATCTGAACCATGGGCTGGCCACAGCATACCAGTTCTCCACCACCACCGTGGAGAACCGCTACGATATTCCCACAAATGTCACATTTATAGACCTCATGTTTTTCTGCCATTTCTTTTTCCTCCTTTTAGTATAAAACTTTTCGATTGTTTTTAACGATTCCTAAAGTAAGACACATTTAATCTCATCACATCCTTTAGCAATTAAGATCTCTGGTTAACGGGCTCAACCGGTTAAATCAACACTACCAGTTTTCCCCCAGCAATTCAAAGTGGGCCTGGGGATGCGCACAAGCCGGACACAACTCCGGAGCTTGTTCATCTTCATGGAGATACCCGCAGTTTCTGCATCGCCAGGTTACGGTTTCATCCCTTTTAAATACCCTGCCGGCACCAATGTTGGCGGCAAGATCAACATATCGTTTCTCGTGTTGTTTTTCAGCAATTGAAATTGCATCAAAAACACTTGCAATGGTTTCAAACCCCTCTTCTCGGGCAATCTTGGCAAAGCCGGGATACATCTCAGTATGCTCATAATGTTCTCCTGCCGCGGCAGCTTTCAGGTTCTCCAACGTCGTTCCAATAACTCCGGCGGGAAATGCCGCAGCAACCTCAACTTCTCCACCCTCTAAAAACTTAAAAAACCGCTTGGCATGCTCCTTCTCCTGGTTTGCGGTTTCGGTGAATATATCGGATATTTGAACATACCCTTCTTTTTTGGCCTGGCTGGCAAAATACGTGTACCGGTTTCTTGCCTGCGACTCCCCTGCAAATGCAGTCAAAAGATTTTTTTCCGTTTGAGTTCCCTTCAACGTCATTTACAAACCTCCTTATGGTTGTTTATTAAAATGATTTATAAGAATTGTATCCAACTTTACATTGAACACACCGTCCATCATTTTTCGTTGTCGGACGTATCTATCCACCAACCTTTTGCGATGTGTTTTTCTTTTTCCTGTTCCGCCAGTTTTTTCACTTTATAAGCCGAATCACGTAATACACCGTAAAGAATGCCGCAGCCGTTGTCTTCTCGATCGATATCGCCCTCATCTGCGACTCTAATCATCTCATCCACAAGATTCAATGTTTTTATAATATTATGATTGCAGCGTCTCACGTATCAGGGTCTCCATATGCTCTTATGATTTTAATAACGCTTTGTTTAAGATGTATATCTCTGTGGCCGGATTTTTTAATATGTGATGTTTCAATGGCTGCTAAAAACCAAAATTTGTTAATATCAAACGTTATTTGAATTGATCTTAAGGCGGCACAACATCGATACAAAGATCAATGCATTTTGAAAATCCAATAAAAAACATGTAACGAAACGGTATCGGGTGCATGGTAACATACTGAAAACTGTCTCACATTAAATATCGATACACATTTGTATTATGAAACAAAATTCACGATGATCCATTGGAGAAACTAGTTCTTTGCTCAGTACTATTCTTACAGGGTCCATATCTTCATCTAATAGTTTTCTCAGTTCTAACCTTTTATCAATATTTTTCCCATATCTTGAGTTATTCTTTTATCTTGCAGTCTTTATCCCATTCAGGGCATGCTGTTTTCATATCAGTTTCATACTTAATTAAGCATTCGCCACAATCCATTTCAACATTTGGTACATCTTTATATCTTTCTTTGATTTCTTCGGCAGACAAATGTGTGACAGCACTGCATCCGCACTGAGGACAGGATGTTTCAATTTTATACCGTTTGGACGACATATAACACCTCCTATGAATGGGTTTAAAGGTTAATACGATATGTTAAGAATAGTTCTTCGTATGTTAATGAATTTAAGATTATGATCATCCCTAAGTAACCCAAAAATAATTTACATACCCAATTTACCTTCGTTCAAATGCAATGCTCATGCCAAACATTTCGAACGGTTGCTTCCCAAGATGGCATACTTATTGTAGTGTGGTGAAGAAGGGCGAGCGTTTTTATGATAACCTTTTATCAGCCACCGGCTCGGAGAGCCTGCGCCTCCGTTTCCAGCCCTTAGGGCTTGCAGGCCGAGGGGAGTACGAAATGAATCACCTCTTTCTAAAGGGATATTAAGATGGCAAAATACACCGGGATTAATCATCTGGCAATGGCCACCCGAGATATGGATACCACCATTCGATTCTGGCGAGATTTGTTGGGACTGCGTCTTGTGGCCGGACTTGGCGGAACGAAATACAGACATTATTTTTTTGAACTTTCCGAGTACGATATGATTGCCTTTTTTGAGTGGGCTGATGTCGAAAAAATTCCCGAAAAAGATCACGGCGTCCCGGTCAAGGGTCCTTTTGTATTTGACCATGTTTCTTTGGGTGTTGAAAGTGATGAAGACTTATGGGATCTTAAAGACAAACTTGAAAACGCCGGAATTTGGGTTTCGGAAGTTATCGATCATGGATTTATCCATTCCATCTATGCTTTTGATCCGAACAACATTGCCATAGAATTTAGCGCACCAATTTCCGATTTAGACATACGAAAGTCTCCCAGGATGAAAGATAAAAATCCCACGGCAATTGCGCTTGAAGGCGTCGATCCGCAAGCCGGCCATTGGCCGGAAGTTAAAAAGATAACTCCGGAAGAGAATCGTAACATTTATCCGGGTGAAGGTATGGCTTTATTAGACATCAAGCAACATGAATAAAAGGGGGAATTGATGACAACATACCGACAAGAAAAAGATTCATTGGGAACCGTAGAAGTTCCCGTAGATGCGTATTTTGGAGCAAGTACCCAAAGAGCGGTTGACAATTTCCCTGTGAGCGGTCTTCGATTTCACGCTTCATTTATTGATTCCCTTGCTCTTATAAAACAATGCGCTGCCATGGTGAATCAAGAACTTGGACTTCTTGACAAAAAAATATCGGAACCCATCGTCATAGCCGCCAGGGAAATTATGCAAGGAAAATTTGAAGACCAATTCGTGGTGGACGTATTTCAAACTGGATCAGGTACTTCAACAAACATGAATGTGAACGAGGTCATCGCATCCAGGGCAAACGAAATCGTTACAGGAAAAAAAGGAGGAAAATTCCCGGTTCATCCCAATGATCATGTCAACCTCGGACAATCCAGCAATGACGTCATTCCCTCTGCCATCCATATTTCTGCATTAAACCTTATTAACAAGAATCTTATTCCTTCATTGGTCCGTCTCAAACAAAGTCTTTCATATAAAGCCGTTGAATTTAAAGATGTAAAAAAAATCGGAAGAACCCATCTACAGGATGCCGTGCCCATTTTTTTGGGACAGGCGTTTTCAGGATATGAAAGACAGATGGCTCTTGCCATAAAACGAATTGAGACCGCCCAAGACCATCTCGCAGAACTTGCGTTAGGCGGAACTGCTGTTGGAAACGGCCTGAATACCCACCCTGATTTTGCGAAAAAGGTTATCGCCCTGGTCTCTGAACATTCAAAGTTCAACTTTAGGGAAGCAGAAAATCATTTTGAAGCTCAGGGTGCACGGGACGCAGCGGTTGAAGCCAGCGGCGCCTTAAAAACCATGGCTGGCAGTCTGGTCAAAATTTGCAATGACATCCGATGGCTTGCATCCGGCCCCAGGTGCGGGTTGGGTGAAATAGCGATTCCTTCACTTCAGCCCGGATCTTCTATTATGCCCGGAAAGGTTAACCCGGTTATTCCGGAAGCCATCATTCAGGTATGTGCTCAGATCATGGGAAACGACACCACAATTACCATCAGTGGACAGGCAGGCAATTTTGAATTAAATGTGATGCTGCCGGTGATTGCTTATAACCTTTTGCAATCCATAGACCTTCTTTCTTCCGGGGCCAAGCTTTTGGCTGAAAAATGTATCAGTGGGATTCGCGCCAATCGACAAAAATGTGCCGCCAACATCGAAAAAAGCCTGGCCATGGCAACCTATCTGGTACCCCATATCGGATATGACAAGGCCGCCGGCATTGCAAATAAGGCCCATGAAACGGGCAAAACCATTATTGAAATTGTGCAAGAGGATAAGATTCTTACCGAAAAAGAATTGGCAAGAATCTTTTTTTAAAATTTAATTATATTTGAAGCGCCTTTGGAATTGCAGGTCGATATAAATTTTTTGAGTTTAAAAATATTTTAAAAAGAATATTATGACAATCCCCGGAAATCTTTATACAACCGCCATGGCTGTCATGCCTCATAAAGATGCGGACAGGGCGCTCGAATTCGCTTTATCCATGGATATTCCATTCTGGCACCAGCTGCCTCTCGTCAGCTACCATGAAGACATGTATGTTCAGGCCGCCGAACATTTCCCCGGTATTATTCTGAACATGGAAAAGCGAACCTTACGTTTTTCCATGGACAAATTTATCAATGAATATGAAGAGACCGTGGCCCATTTCGACGAACCTGAATACTTTGACATCAGCAAAGGCTATTCGGTAGTTTATCATAAATTTCTAGAAATGAGTCTGTCCCATCGACCCGCCATAAGAGGACAACTGGAAGGACCCGTCAGTTTTGGCTTAAATGTTCTCGACCAAAATGACCGACCGATTCTCTTTGAAGATACCATACGCTCCTTTATGCTCGAATTTATGGCAAAGCGCATCAACGTCCAATTGCAGAGGCTTCAAACAATGAACCCGAATGCATTTATGTTTGTTGATGAACCGGGATTGCAATTTTTATTCAGTGCACTTTCGGGTTATGACAGCATGAAGGCCAGAAAAGATCTGGAAGACTTTTTCTCTATGGTTCATAGACCTCGCGGGATCCATTTGTGTGGAAATCCGGACTGGGATTTCCTATTGAATCTGGATCTTGACATCCTTTCTCTGGATATCTACCAAAACGGAGTAGTCTTTTCATCGTATTATAAATCGATCAAACGATTCCTTGACCACGGCGGCATCATTGTATGGGGGATTGTGCCCACAAATTTTGAGCCTTTTGAGGCTGAAGATATCGGTTCCCTGGAATCAAAGCTGTCTGCGGCGTGGAATTTTTTGGAAAACAAAGGCATCGATAAAGCATTTTTATTATCGAGAAGTCTCTTATCTCCGGCAACCTGCTGTCTGGTCAATCCGGACGGAGAAAAAACCGTTGAAAAAGCGTTTCAGGTTGTGCAGGAATTATCACATCGGCTGCGGGACAGGTATGGAGTTTAGCAAATCTGCTCCAATTACCAGGGGTCGGGGTTTTTGTTGTAAACCCAATTATTCGTGTTCACGGGGTGTGCTCTCCCGTTTCACTCTGGTGTCTGCGTGTCTGGTCATTTCAATCACTTCGCAACGGTGGCATTCCTGCCCCCTCCGCGTTCTCCCGCGAGAAACTCGCGGGAGCTCCGGTCTCCCCCACTGCTAAGTCATTGAAATGACGAAGACACTTCGACAATATCGTTCAACGGAAAAGCACACCCCGTGAACACGTGTATGAGCGGAATGGATGATCTTTTTTTAAATCGGATGCTGTCTGAGTGGCTTAGGGATCGTTAGAAAAAAAGGGCACAAACCGACATCGTATCTTTAATAAAATTTAAAATAATGCGGATAAACTATTGATATTTCTTGGATAGTTTCTTTTTTTCTTTATGATCCCTTGCCGCGAGTTTATGTGGTTTAAAAAGGGATTATCCATGGTGCGGTTGTTTGGAAAAACTCCCCGATCCTTCATTTACTTAGAAAATCATTAAGGATCATTCCGATGATGGCCAGACATTCGGGATCGAGGTAATGTTCCGCACGTCTTTCAAAAAGAACCTTGCATTGGGCTGGAAATTCTTCATCCACATCATCAAACAATAACAGCACCGGGACTTTCGGCAGCGGGTAGAGTTTCATGATCAGTTCATAATTAAGATCTAAACCCGGATCCCGCCCGCCAAGTTTTTTACATGCCACTTCCAGATCTTCCAATCGGTTCGAAAATTTACGAGCAATCGGTTGTTCCGTGTGATTTACGAAGCTATGAACCAAAGGCGCGGAATCTTTAAAGTCTCTGTAGGAAACCCATTCTTTGTCCAGAGAAGGCATATCCTGGCATAAAAGCAGATATTTGCAGAGAACAACGCAGATTCCCATAGGCGGCTGTATGCCGGACGGGTCTGTTATCCCCCGGCTTGATATCCTGTAAGGCCGCCCAAAAAGAGAAAGAACCAGTTCATCTTTCTCAACACGTCCCCCTAACTTTTCGGCCCTTGAATCGAGATCGATTTTACCAATCTGATCCAAGTAATTTTGATAGGTTTCTTTAAAAACAGACGGTTTTTCCACGATATATCACCTCTATTATTGGAATATGAATTCGTT
>JAFDCA010000455.1 GCA_019313025.1 Deltaproteobacteria bacterium | reverse complement strand
GTTGAGATCTGCAAGAACTCGCAAACAAAAGCGCGTAAAAGAGAACATGGCCATGGCTTTTTAGAATATCGTTCAGTAGTTTGATTGTATGTTTTAATTTGAAATACTTCGAAGATGGTCTCTTTAACGCGCTCTAATTTGCTCACACAGCTTCCCGACCTCAACGAAATCATCCGACTGCTTACGGCAAATCGTGACCGTTATTCATTCAACCGGAACATATTTTTGGCTACTGCTTTAATACGTATAGTATGTAGCGCACGGATACTGTAAATCCCGTTTATCGTGGACAAAGAAATTGGGCAAAAAGGGGGCGTTTTCCAAAGGTCCCGGATTACATTTTGGAATTTTAGATCAATGCCACTGCCAAGTTTTCCGTTATTCGACCTGTTGAAGGACAATAGCCGTTCGATTGGGAATGTATAAGCTGAGCATATTCCGGTTTTGCTGTTTCGAAGGATCATGAAAGGTCAGATGATATTGGTCCGGTATCAATCGTGAGTGGCCGCCGTATTCAGTCGCATCGCTGTTGAAGACCATCTGATATTTGCCGGGGGTTGTTTCAAAGCAATAGTCGGTATACGAACGGGCCGGATGAAAATTAAATACAAATACAAGCCCGGCCCGTCTGAAAACAATCACCTTGTCATCCGAATGCTCATAAATAAAATGCGGTCCCGAAGATTCAAGGAGCTTAAAACGCTTGGCCAAGAAAATCATATCCCTGTCAAAATTGGCAAGAAAACGATATTTAAGAGTATCATCATCCGCCAAGTGCCACTGCCGTCGTGCATATTTGAAAGACCAGTTGTTCCCTTCCCGGGGGAAATCGATCCATTCAGGATGCCCAAATTCATTTCCCATAAAGTTGAGATAACCATTGCCTGCCGTGGAAAGAGTGATCAAGCGGATGAGTTTATGAAGCGCCAGTCCTCTGTCTACTTTGAGGTTTTTACAATCCGAACGCATGGCATTATACATGTCAGAACCGATCATCCGGAAGATGAGGGTCTGATCTCCGACCAAGGCCTGATCGTGGGATTCGGCATAACTGATGGTCTTTTCATCTTGTCTTCGGTTGTTCAGCTCATACCACAGGTGCCCCATATGCCATTTTTCATCGGGCACATCTTTAACGAGACGGATCCAGTTATCGGAGATTCCCATGGCAAAACGATAATCAAATCCGATGCCACCGGACGAAAGAGGAACAGCCAAGCCGGGCATTCCGCTGATATCTTCGGCAATGGTAACGGCATCGGATCGTACATCATGGATGAGCTTGTTGGCAAGTGCCAGATACGTGAGGGCATCCTCGTCCACACTATTGTCAAAATAGTCATCGTAGGAAGTGAATGCTTTAGACAATCCGTGATGCAGGTAAAGCATGCTGGTTACACCATCAAAACGAAAACCGTCAAAGCGGTATTCATCCAGCCAGAAGCGACAGTTGGAAAGCAAAAAGTGAAGCACCTGGTACTTCCCATAATCAAAGCATCTGGAATCCCAGGCTTCATGAATGCCGCGAGGACCGTCATGAAAATACTGATATCGTGTGCCGTCGAATCTGCTCAGTCCCTCTACTTCGTTTGAAACGCCATGGGAATGAATCAGGTCCATGATGACGCGAAGACCCAAGGTATGGGCAGTATCCACAAGCTCTTTGAGTGCCTCGGGTGGCCCAAATCTTGATGAAGCGGCGAAAAAATTGGACACTTGGTAACCAAAGGATCCATAATATGGATGCTCCTGAATCGCCATTAGTTGAAGCGTATTGTAGCCGGCGGCAACAATGCGCGGCAGAATCTTCAGGGTAAATTCCCGAAAAGAACCAACCTTTTCGTTTTCCTGGGCCATGCCCACATGGACTTCATAAACCAAAATCGCCTCTTTCGAAGGTTGAACACCCTTGCATTTCCAGATATAAGGTTCCCGAGGAAACCAGACCTGAGCGTTAAAAATCATTGTGTCGGGATCCTGAACCACCCGCCGTGCATAAGCGGGTATCCGGTCTCCTTGTCCCCCGGGCCAGTAAATCCGAAGCCGGTATAAATCCTTATGTTCCATTGCGTCAGCGGGCAATCGGATTTCCCACACGCCTTCCCTGTTGACTCGTTCAAGAGCAAATTTTTTTTCCTCTTGCCAGTTTGTCATCTCTCCAATCAGATATATTGCATCGGCATTGGGTGCCCATTCCCGAAAAATCCATTCCCTGTGGGAAAAATGAAGACCGAAGTATTCGTGACCTGAAGCAAAATCCGCCAGACGGATCTTATTACCGGTGAGCATCTTTTCCGTTTGAGCAATTTGGTTGAAGCGCCGTTTGAGATCTCTTTCATACGGCATAAGATAGGGGTCACTCTCCAGAAGAAGTTTTACGGGGTCACTTGTCACTTGTTACTGGTCACTTTTTTTTTGGGGTTGACGCTTTTCATGAATAGCGAGGGGTAATCAGCGGACGCTTTAGCATTTTTTCATAAAGATCAATGTACTGCTGGGCTGTAACGTCATGATTGAAGCTAGCGGCACTTTCCGTCATAATGCGCTCGATTTGTCGCGCCTTGGTTTTTTCAGGGAGATTATAAAATGTCATGGCTTCTTGAATCGCCCAGAACAGGCCGCCACTATCATACGTTTTAAAGACAAAACCGTTACCCAGATTCTTTTTTATGTCAATATGAAGAACCGTATCGTGAAGCCCTCCTGTATCATGAACCACCGGCAAGGCACCGTAGATGGTACCGATCATTTGCGGCAACCCACAGGGCTCAAAAAGAGAAGGCATCATTACAAAATCAGAAGCACCGTAAGCCAAATGTTCCAATCCCTCATTGAAATCGCATATGGCCACCCGTTCGTGTATCCCATGAAAATCAACGATGTTTTTAAAATGTTTTTGAAAATCGCCGTTGGCCACAAAGACCACCTGAAGACGCTCGTTCCAATACTTAGACACGACCCGATAGAGAATGTCCGCCAGCAATTGGCACCCTTTTTGTCTGTTGTCTAATCTCGAAGGCCAAAAAAAGATCGGGGCTTTTTCGTCCCGAGTTAGGCCAAGTTTTTTCTGGAGATAGCGTTTGTTTTCCTTCTTTCCTTCCTTATGATCTTTGGCATCGTACTGACGGTAAAGGTCCTGATCATGTGCGGGATCAAAGCTGGGATCCGGGGCATTAAGGATGCCCACGGCGCATCCGGCATACCATTTGTTGGTGAGTTCCTCCCTTAACGGCGGCTCTACAAAATCGTGTTTTCCAAGAATGATTTCCCTTAAAAAGGTCGGACTCACCGTATTGACAAAATGGGCGGCAAAAACACCGCTGGCCAGAAAATCCACAGGAATGAATTCGCGAATATTCTCGTATTCGTCGGCATATTTTACGTAGTACAAATGCTGCCAAAAGTACGCTGCATCAATCCCACGGTCTTCAATAGTGGAAAGAAGGGTTCTCACGGTATGGATATTGTGGACCGTAAATAGACACGGGATGCCCCCCTCTCTGGCCAAGGCCGGGATCAAACCGGTCATCCAGTCGTTGCAGTGGATCAGATCCGGCTGAACGCGGGGAATGATATTATTGATGACTTCCCTTTGAAATGCCAGCGAAAGCTTTATGTTCTCACCGCCGTAATCGGAATAGACCCGATTCAGATAAAAAAAGGCACGATCTTCGGCCAAATGTACCCGATCATCCGGCATAATGCGGTGGATGGTGTTCAGCTCCTTTTTGAGGAAAGGGGCAAGATGGTCTCTGAATATGGCGCGGTAATCAGGAAGCGCCACGTGAACATCAGCACCCTGATCAAACAGGGCTTTGATCAAAGCCGCGGATACATCGGCCAGACCCCCGGCTTTGGCCGTGAAGTAGCTGGCCATGCTTTTCATGCGGTCAGGCAGATAGGTGACCTCAGGGGTGACGATGAGTATACGGGGATTTGCCATTTTATCATCCCTATAGTTATGTTTTTATACGAGAAGTATGGGGGTTATCGTAATGTCTTTCAATCGGTCCGTCACGCCCATGTAATGCGTCCGGGTGCGAATTTAATTCGATCATCTCCACGGGGAACAGCCCTGACGGTAAATCCATATCGGCCTGAAGCGGCACACCTAATGTTGCATGCGTATAAATACGCGCCATTCCCTTGATTTTCTTTAACTGTCATTTCTTCATAATGACTTTCAGATATCGTATCCACTGTTTTAAGGGGCCCATAGTAGAGCTCTATATTGACTTCGTCCGGACGAAGTTCTCCCAGATTCACGACCGTCGTTACCGTAAAATTATCTCCCACTCGAAACGGACCTTCTGTTTCCCGAACAGGAGTCCCGATATTAATGTTACCCCACAAGTCGCCAAGTCGTTTATATTGTTTTGAAAAAACCACAGCTTCTTTGGCACTATCCGAAGTCAGAAACTCCAAACGCCTCGCAGCCGGTGCATAAAAAAGCGCTTCATATTTAGACAACATGACATGGGTGCAAAAATGTTGCATTGCCATTCCCATCGACGCCTTCATCATCTTTAACCAAAGTACGGGAATATCTCCGTTTTTTCTCTCATAAAAACGGGGGATGACCTCATTCTCCAGAACATTATAAAGGGCCTGACTTTCCACCGAATCCTGATATGCCGGATCCGTGTACTCTTCACCATTACCAATGCGCCATCCCGTTTCTTTTGTATACCCTTCACACCACCATCCATCAAGGATGCTTACATTGAGAACGCCGTTGGCAGCTGCCTTCATTCCAGAAGTGCCGCATGCTTCAAAGGGACGTCTGGGTGTGTTCAACCATACATCGGCACCCTGAACCAAATGTCTGGCAATATTGATGTCATAATCTTCAAGAAAAGCGATTCTGGAACGCACCTCAGGTCTGCGCGCAAATTCAATGATGCTCTTAATGAGATCTTTACCCTCATTGTCCCTGGGATGGGCTTTTCCTGCAAAAATGAATTGAACCGGCCGGTCTTTCGATGTAATCATGGCCTCAAGTCGCTCAGGATCTTTAAGAAGAAGATCAGCGCGCTTATATGTCGCAAACCGGCGGGCAAACACAATGGTCAATATGTCCTGATCCAGAACCGATTCAGCATCCTTCATCATGGCTCTGGGAGCGTTTCGCCGGCTGTATTGTTTAATCATGAGCGCTCTACAGGTTCGAATGAGGCGGCTCCGGCTCATTTCGTGCGCACGCCACAGCTCTTCATCATAAATTTCATCAATCCGATGGACAGTTTCCTGATGCGATAGGTGCAGATGCCACTCAGGTCCCAGATATCTTTCAAACAGCAGGGCATTTTCTATGGAAATCCAAGATGGAATATGTATACCGTTTGTGATATGGGTAATGGGAACCTCATCTTCAGGGATTCCGTCCCAGACATGTGACCACATGCGTCGGGCCACCTTTCCGTGCAACTCACTAACACCGTTAATGTATTGGGCCATTCGCAATCCCAGTACAAACATGGAAAGGGGAGCGTCCGAACCGGATTTTACCGCTTGTCCCCACGATACGACCTCTCCAATGGTCACCCCCAGCCGGTCTGCCAAAGAACTCAGATACGGCTTGACAAGCTCCACAGGGAACTCGTCGTGACCGGCGGCCACAGGTGTATGGGTGGTCAAGACCGTTGTTCTGGAAACAATTTCTTCGGCCGTCTTTAGATCGACGTTATATTTCGACATCGTTTGGGAAAGTCGTTCCAGGGTGGCAAAAGCACAATGCCCTTCATTCAAATGGCACACGATGGGATAAATACCCATGGCTTCGAGACAGCGCATTCCCCCGATTCCCAGAAGCACTTCCTGGGCCAGTCTTATTTTTTGATCTCCCACATACAGACGTGATGTGATGTCTCTAATTTGTGGTGAATTCTCAGGCAAATTGGTATCGAGCAGATATAGCGGAACGCGCCCAACCATTATTTTCCATACAGCCGCTCGAATTTCACCGGTCGGTCCATCCACAGATATGGTGACATCTTTTCCAGAACGATCTTTGGCCCGCTTCAATGGTAGATGATAGATATCGGTCTCCGGATACTCCTCCTGCTGCCATCCGTCGGGATCAAGGAACTGATGAAAATACCCTTGACGATAGAGCATCCCCACCCCGATTAACGGAAGCGCGAAATCGGACGCCGCTTTTAAATGATCACCTGACAGTATGCCAAGACCACCGGCCGAGATAGGCACACTCTCATGAATTCCGTATTCCATTGAAAAATACGCGATGGTACCATTTTGTCCGTATGGGCTATCGCTGCGATTCACAGGGGTTAAAACTTCAGCCACAAAACGTTCTTTCACCCGTTGCTGATGGGCCAGAAAGCTTTTGTCTTTTGAGAGTTTTTCCAATTGCTTCTGAGGAATCAAGGTTGAAAAAACAATGGGATTTCGCCCGGATCGTTCCCAGAGCCTGGGGTTGATCCGGCGAAACAATTCAATGGCATCCAACCGCCAGCACCACCAGAGGTTGCGTGCCAAGACCTGGAGAAAAGATAGCGGTTCAGGAACAGCGGGAAATACCTGAAAAGTTTGTATGTAACTCATATTCATCTATCCTTTTTTTTGAAAAATAAAGCATTTTTCACGGAGTAATTTAACAAATAAAAACTGGTTTATTATAAACCCAACCGTCTAACTACTAAACCATTTTTAAATAGTCAATTCAAAGATTCAATCAGCTTCCACACTCGAACGATCTCGCTGGCACCCCAGGCTTGGGCATCGCAACCTCGTAGTTGATGTGGAAAATCTCCATCCAGAATTTCCGGCACATGACCGATGCAACCTTTGGAAACGAGTCCGGCGCTGCTTGCCAGCCAGTCAAGGGCCGTTTTTTTACCGTTTATGCCATACGCCTTTATCCATGCTTCACAATAACTGGGAAACAGCCACGTCCAGGCCGTACCGTTATGATAGGCAGGTTTCCGTTTTGCATCCTCATCTCCGATATATTTCCCCTGATAGGGATGGTATGGATCATTCATCATTTTTCCATGATGCTCAATTATCAGTGGACGTCGAACAGGACGGTCTGCAAGACTCCTTATGGCACCAGGTATTAAAAGTTCCTCACATGCAGCGACGATATTTCGACAAACATCCACGTCGGATACAGCGCCAAGGGTAACGGCAAGGAGCTGATTCGGTCTCAATGCATCGTCAGGATCTGACTGCCTCGCCGGCACTCCTGGACCGGCATGGAGACAATCGGCCAGATGCGCTTCGTTTTTGAGAATAAAAAGCTCAAGAATCGAAGACTGAACCTGAATGGCTTTTCGTTCCCAATCGCCTTTATTCCCTGAAGTATCGATGCGGGCCAAAAAAGAAAGCGTAGCATACCACAACGCCTGTATCTCGATGGGATACCCTTCACGCGGCGTGCCCGCCGGAAAATTTGTGTCCATCCAGGTAAAGTGGGATGGACTGAAAATAAGCCCCGATTCAGGATCCATCCGGATACCATTGGGTGTGCCGACCATGTAAGCACGAACGATGGAAAAGAGAATCTGGCGAATGCTCCGCTTGCCACATTCCATATTGAGGAAAGCATCACTTTCCTCAAATTTTAAAAGGTCATTACAAGCAATACAATACCAAAGGGGAGCGTCGGAAGTGTCCCTGTTTCTGGCATTTTCTCCCTGAATCATGTTGGGAATCGTTCCATCGGTTTCATATTGACCAAACAATTTTATGATATCCCGGGCCTCATCCGTTTTTCCTGCTGCGATCAACCCTCGAACAAAAATCAGGGCATCCCTTCCCCAGTCAAGAAACCATGGATATCCGGCAATAACCGTATGCAAGGCGCCTCGATTTACGATATAGTGACCCATGGCTTTTTCCAGGACATCCACTGGTGCTAAAAATTTGTTTTTTTCAAAGTTAAACCACTCTCTGTCTGTTATAGGTGGCATGCTCATATCGGAATCAAGTGTTTTTCCCTCTTCAATTCGAGCATTCAATGTCACAGATCCGCCACCGGTGAGAAACGCTTGAAAATAACCGGGACTAAAAAGATCCGAATCCGGGTCAAGTCCTCGTTCAGCCTCTTTGGGTCTATGAACCATGTATTGCCACTCGGGTTCCCATATGAAGTCCCCGTCAGAAAGCCTCAGATTCAATTGATGCTTCATATCCGGGGAAAAACTAAAGCCATCCGGCGTTGAATCGACAGCATCCCGCCACGTGTGTTCAGGTCCCTGGTAAGCTTTAGTGGTATCATGAAAATTTCGATTTTCAATATCAGGCCGCAAGATCAGACGAACCGGTTCGTGGTCAGGAAGCCTTCCATTTAGGCCTTTGGCCGGTTCGCGGTTAAAAATCATTCGTAAACCGTTTTCTCCGGTTATCATCTCCGTATAAATGGACAAAAATACATGTTGCCCCTGCCCTGTGGGGACCTGAAATCGCCATATCCCTTTTGAATCCGAATTTGAACTAAAAGAAACAAAACAATCATCGCAAATTTCTTGTGAATATTCCTGAAACACCAACCATGCCCTGCAGCGAGCGAACAT
>JAFDCA010000454.1 GCA_019313025.1 Deltaproteobacteria bacterium | reverse complement strand
GAAGAAACGACCCGATTCAGGTGCAAGGCGGCAACGAGTGGCGAATCTTCATTAATTAAGTGGCGCATCCAATCGATTACAAATCCAGCCATTCGTTGGACCTCATCCCTTTCATATATGACCAGCCATTTAACAGGTTGGAAGTTATGTCCGGAGGGAGCAAATCGTGCTATCTCAATTAATTTTTTCAGAACCTCTTGCCCAACCTGTTTTTTCCTGTAATTCCTTATAGACCTTCGATAACGTAAAAAGTGCTCGACCTGTTCCGGGCCAAACAACAAGTCATTATTGACTGATAGGCATTCTTCTGGTTTCATAATTGCATGAGACATGGCGCCGTGTGGACAAACAGCCACACAATGTCCGCATCTGATACACAGTTTGTCTCCGCCATCAATTAGAGAGGGGAATGCATCTTTTTCTTTAAATTCGATGATTCGTGCAGGTCAAACTTCAGCACAAATACCATCACGCTCACATTTTTCTTGATCTACGGTTAACAGGCTCATAATTTTATCCTTTTATTATTTTTGATGATGAAAGTAGCAGATAAAAAAATGGGTGCAATTAAAAGAATCAAGCATATTAAAATCGTTAATGATAGGTTGGCGTATCATCATCCTTCTTATTATTTCCGTCAAAAAATTTAAAACGAGATCGTTTCCTTTTGAGCTTCCATTCGAGATACTTCGTATAAATTAAATTGGGATCGAATATCGTTCTTGGTCCTTTAAAATAGATATAACCAAAAAGAATCCCGCCAAGATGATATGCACCGTGAGGATTTATCTTTGCCAAAAAAGTGAAAAAGGTTATTAAGGTTGTACCATAACTGACATACTTTGCTTTTATTGGCAATATAAACATGAGCAATATTGTAGATTCGGGATTTAGCAACCCAAAGATAACGATCATGGAAAGTATGCTCGGCAACATGCCTAAAAATGGTGCATTAAAACCGGATACGCTGCTAAAGACAAGCCCGCATAAAGCGCCACCTGAAGCGGACAAATAGAAAAAGAGCAAAAAACGCTTAGAGCCAAAAGCATTTTCAACCGGCGCAACAAAGAAATAAAATACGATGCAGTTAATTAAAAAGCTGATGGGGGCCTGGGGATTGTGAATAAATGGATGGCTAAAAATTTGCCAGATATGAAAACTCTTAGACTTTAAAGGATAGAGCTGGAGAACACCCACAACCGGAATTTTTAACCAGTGCTCAAATAAAAGTTCTAAAATATAGATGGCTCCGTAAATTAGTAAAAGTCTTTTTCCGAGAAGTGTCAAATTTGATCCAAACCCGGAGGTCATTCTAAATCGATCTGGGTTTACCATAATAGCCCTCTATTGGACCTCAATTGAAGTTGGATTTTAACATTTACAATAATAACATTGTCCAATCTATAAAACCGATTCGACTTTTTATCAAGTTGCAAAAAGCCTTTTAAACAATCAGCCTTTAAAGTCTTTATTGGTTTTGACCCGGGTTGGCCAGGATGTTATCGTCTTTTTAACGCCCCAGATGCCTATAGCCACCTGATGTCGGGGTTGTATTCATAAATGGCATGGGATAAAGAAAAAAAGGCACTGACAGATTAAAAGATACAGTGTGTTGTTGAATTGATAATGGGATGGGTTGAAGGATAAATTTGTTTTTCAATCACGGGTTATTATGGATAAGCAAGGTCAATCAAAACACATCATTCATTTAGACATCGATGCTTTTTATCCTTCGGTTGAGATGCTGGACAATCCTGCCTTAAAGGGAAAACCGGTCATAGTGGGAGGCAGCAAGGAAAGGGGTGTGGTGTCATCTGCCTCATATGAAGCTCGAAAATTCGGAGTTCATTCTGCCCAGCCTATTGCAAAAGCAAAACGCCTTTGTCCTCATGGAATTTTTTTACCTGTCAGAATGTCAAGATACCAGGAAATCTCTAAACAGGTATTTGAGATATTTCATCGTTTCACACCATTGGTTGAGCCTGTATCGATCGATGAAGCATTTCTTGATGTAACAGGCTCCATACGTCTTTTCGGCGGACCGGAAAATATCGCGAAAAAAATTAAGCAAATCATTTTAAAAGAGACAGGTTTGACAATTTCAGCCGGTATTGCGGTTTCAAAATTTGTGGCAAAGATTGCCTCTGACATTGGCAAGCCTGACGGTTTAACCGTTGTACATCCCGATGGTGTTAAAGATTTCTTAGATCCGCTCCCGATCAAGAAAATGTGGGGTGTCGGTAACGTGTCACAGCAAATCCTAAGTCGCCTCAATATTCATACTTTTAAAGATTTGAGACAAACACCCGTCAAGATCCTGGAGAAAAAATTTGGAAAACATGGTGTCAACATACATCTGTTGGCCATGGGAACGGATGATCGTGATGTGATACCTGAACATGATGTGAAATCTATAGGTCATGAACTGACTTTTTCACAGGACATCACATCTTTGGATGTTGCTCAAAAAGAGCTCCTTGTTTTGAGCAATAAAGTGGGTCGGCGGATGCGGCATAAGAGACTAAAAGGAAAAACCATCACATTGAAGGTCAAATATTATGATTTTGTTCAAATCACCCGGTCAACAACGTTGCCTAAATCTACGGATGATGGTTCTAAAATATATTCAGTTATCTGTCGTCTCTTGGAAAAGACTGAGGTTACGAAAAAACCCATCAGGCTTTTAGGCGTTTCTTTGTCTCAGCTCGGTTTTTTACGTATTGGAACTCAGCTCTCTCTTTTTGATCAAGACCCGTCATCTCAAAAACGTGAAAGATTGAATATTGTTTTAGATTCGTTATACGAAAAATATGGTGATAAAAGCGTTGTTCCTGGTACGCTTTTAAAGGATTAGATTTAAACCCCGGGTCAAAAATAATGACGGCTTTTAATTAATCCATTAGCCTTTAGCTATGATGGAGGTCCCAACTTTGCTATGCAGAGGAATGGGGATGAATGGGGGGTCGGATCTCGGTAACCATATATAATAATTGGTAAAGAGGTTAAAAAATAGGCTTGAAACGCGCTTAAACCCGCCTTTTTGAGGTCAAAAAGAGCTGTTTCGGGTGTCTTTTCAATATTCCTTTTTCTTTCGTTAAAAACTCGGCATCTTTCTACCCTTGTCTTAAATTTGAACGATAATGGATTCAATATCGGTTGGGTTGCCACTGGTGGTAATCCGGGGTTCGGGAACATAGGATCGCAGATATAGACAAAAATTGTGATAATAATCAAATTTTACGTCCCAATATTGTGGTATTTGTCACAATATTGGCAGATACGCTTGACGTCTGTACTATTTTATGAGATGATTACCATTATGAAAAGAGATATATACGAAAATCTGTTGGAATGGAAATCATCACCGAGAAGGAAACCGCTTCTATTGCAGGGTGCGCGCCAGACAGGCAAAACCTTTATCCTTAAACAATTTGGCCGTAACGAATACGAGAAAATCATATACTGTAATTTTGAAGAAAACCCGGACTTGGATCAGTTTTTTTATCGAGATCTTAATCCCAAAAGAATCCTCGCAGACCTTTCCATTTATATGAATCAAACAATAAGGCCCGGTGTCGATTTGCTGATCTTCGACGAGATTCAAGTTTCGAACCGGGCCCTGAATTCGTTAAAATACTTCGAGGAACAAGAAAACAGTTTTCATATAGCGGCGGCGGGATCCCTGCTCGGTGTAAAACTGTCCGCTCCAGGATCGTTTCCAGTCGGGAAGGTTAATTTTATGAACCTTTATCCGATGACCTTTTTGGAGTTCCTTGATGCAATGGGAGAATCCAGATACAGACTGTTAATAGAAAATGTCGACTCATTAACCCCTCTTGTCCAGGCTTTTCATGCAGACCTGATAAACTTATTGAGGCAATATTACTTTGTCGGTGGAATGCCGGAAGCGGTTAAATGTTTTTCAGAAAAAAGTGATGCTCGGGAAATTCGGGTAATTCAGCAGGAAATTATCAAGTCTTATGTATTGGACTTTGCAAAGCATGCGCCTGCCTCTGACATACCTAAACTAACGATAATTTGGGAGTCCATTCCGAAACATTTGGCAAAGGAAAATAAAAAGTTCATTTTTTCTGCTGTGAAGAAAGGGGCGCGGGCACGTGAGTATGAAAATGCAATGGCCTGGTTAGATGGTGCCGGCTTGATCTACCGGGCAAATGCCGTCGAGACCTGCAAGCTGCCGATAAAACATTATGCCGACCACAACTGTTTTAAAGTATATGCCTTGGATTTGGGGCTGCTGGGGGCAATGGCAAATTCTCCACCTGAGCTATTGGTGAAGGGAGAACGTCTCTTTAATGAATATGAAGGGGCTTTTGTTGAAAATTATGTTGCACAGCAATTGGTATCGCATTTCAACCAAACGCTTTACTACTGGCGAAGCAAAGGTGGAAAGGCAGAGATTGATTATCTTTGCGAACTGGCGGGCAAAATCTATCCTCTTGAAGTTAAAGCAGGCCTGAATCCTAAAAGTAAAAGCCTCAAATCCTATGATCAGCAATTCTCACCGAGTCGGCTTGTACGATCAAATCTCCTTAATTTTAAGAAGGACGGAAAAATTTGCAATCTGCCTCTTTACGCCGTATCGTTAATCCCGAGATTGATCGTATCGTAGGAAAATGCGGGACATCCTATATTCCTTTTGTCAAGCAAAAAATCCTAAATAACATTCAGTTAAGTTTTTATTTATAAGAAGTTTGGAATGAGATAAATATAAATAATAAGAAAATATTGATAGAGATGAAAATATGCGATTGATGCTGACGGATCTGTCATTCGAACGAACCAACAAGGCATGGCAACCTGTTTTGATAAAAAATGTAAGATCTTACCATTAACAAATGTAAAAGGAGGGGAATATGTTAAAGAAAACATTATTTGTATGGTTGAGTGTCCTGATTCTTTCAGCTGTCTGTTTCGCCCAGGAAGACCCTGCTAAAAAGCACACGGAAGAAACAGCTCCAGCTGTAGAACAGCAACAGCCGGCCAAAGAGCAAATGCAAGAAACAACGCCGGCTACAGCACAGCAACAGCCTGCATTGGTTTTGGAAGAGATCCAATTTTGTACCGCTGTTGAGGATCGGCAGCCCTCTGGTGTCGGAACCGTATTCCCTGATGAT
>JAFDCA010000453.1 GCA_019313025.1 Deltaproteobacteria bacterium | reverse complement strand
TCATCATCGAAAAGCTGTGGGAAAAATTACAAAAGACGCACAAGATCAGAATCGTTTAAGTAGTGTCCTTTCATAAATGGTCTTTTTGCCCAATCTCTGCGTTATGCTCAAAAAATAATCCGGCGGATGAAACGGAATGTTATTCTGACAATAGCTATAATATAGTGATAAGGTTATAAAAAAGGATAAACCTCTAAAAGAAATGATGATTTTGATCAGTGGAGGACAAACACTTGAATCCTGGCCCCTTGAATCCTCGAATCCTCTTCTCCAACTAAAGTTGTTTGTAAATTCAATTGCCGGGCTAATATCAATATTCGGTGTGTTTTTTATGCAATGATAGGGTTATAATAATTTGAGATGCTTGGCCTGTTCATAGAGCTGTGTGGCCAACCGAACGGTGGCCTTGTCCACCATACGACCTTCAACGGCAACGGCACCCAACCCCTTTTCTTGGGCCTCCTTGTGAGCGGTCAAAACTTTTATGGCTCTGTCGATATCTTCTTGGGACGGAGAAAAGACCTGATTGATGATATCGATCTGATCCGGATGAATGGCCCACTTCCCATCGTAGCCCAGGGCACAGGCCAGGGCGGCACCGTGTTGCAATCCTATAGGGTCTTTGAAATTTCCATAGGGAGCATCAATAGCCAAAAGTCCCTGAGCCTTGGCCGCCATGACGATTCTGCTCATTTCGAAATTCCACCGGTGGCCGGGATAAATTTCTTCTTCTTTTTCACCGTGCCCGGAAATCGACACCAGACGGGCGCCGATGGAGGCCGAGTAATCCACAATGCCGAACACCAGGGTAATCAATCGGTAACTGGCTTTGGCAATCTGAGACACCCGTTTCAGACCTTGGGCACTTTCGATGATGGCCTCAATATTGATATGGTTCGAGAATCCTTTTGCCGCTTCAATCCCGTCTAACATGCGGCAGACAAAATGGATATCTCCGGGGTGGTTCACCTTGGGCACCACCACGGCATCGATGTGAGGACCGGCTGCTTCTGTTACCTCCAAAAGATCCCGGTAGCCGAACGGGGTGTCCAATCCGTTGATTCGAAAGGTGAGGGTGGTTTCTCCCCACTCAAGAGAATGTATGGATTGAATGACCCGGGTCCGGGCAGATTCTTTGGCCTCCACAGGAACACTGTCCTCCAGATCGAGCATGACCACATCGACGCCTCGTTGAGACGCCTTGACATGCATCTTTTCAATGTGACCGGGAACGGAAAGTGTCGAACGCCTTGGTTTCATAATGTTGTCTCCTGTGGTTCCTGACACCGCCGGGTCGAAGATCCCTTCTGCGGGGCGGTGAGGGGGACAAGCCCTAATCCCTGCTATGTTTCAAATTCAAGCCGAGTTACCGATATAATCAACGGCAATTCAAGCAACTGATCAACAACGGCGTCGGAAATGCGGACGTTGGTTTTGAGGTAAATGATGTTCATCTTTCCGGTTTCTTCCCGCCCCAGGTGCATCTGGTCGATGCTGATTTTTTTACTCTCCAGAAGAGAGGAAAAACTTCCGATGGCTCCCGGCTTGTCAAGGGTGTATATCAATGCCAGATGACCTTCCGGGATAAGTTCGAGCCGAAAATTGTTAATCTTTACGATCCTCATTTTATCCTTTCCGAACAGGGTTCCGGAAACGGTGTTCGTCACTTTCGGTGTCGAAACGCGGACGGTAATCAGGTTGATGTATTCTTCGGACGTGTCACTGATGATCTCTTTGATCTTTATCCCTCTGTCCTTCGCCAGGATCTGGGCGTTGACAAAATTGACGTCATCCTTCACCACGGGCGCCAGCAGGCCTCTTAACACAGCGGTTGTAACCGGTGACAGGTCGAGGTCTTTGAAGTCTCCGGCATATTCAATGGAGACATTTTCAATGGGGCCCCGAATAAGCTGGGTCTGAAGGCTGCCGATATGATCCGCCAGGGTCAGTAACGGTTTCAGTTTTTTAAGAAGATCACCGGTGACCGATGGTACATTAACAGCGTTCATAATCGTGCCGTATTTGAGATATTCGATGATCTGACCGGCCACATCCACGGCCACTTTTGTCTGGGCCTCCTGGGTGGAAGCACCGAGATGGGGGGTACAAATAAGTCGTTCATGCTCGATCAAGGGGCATATGCCGGGAGGTTCTTTTTCAAAGACATCCAGTGCAGCGCCGGCAACTTTCCCTGACTTCAGGGCAGCATGAAGGGCATCTTCGTCGACAATTCCTCCTCGGGCGCAGTTGATAATCATGACCCCGTCTTTCATCTGCTCAAAGGCGTCCTTGTTCAGCAGCCCGATGGTTTCTTTGAACTTGGGGACATGCACGGTAATGTAGTCGGACCTGCGGTACAATTCTTCCAGGGAAACACTTTCAAAGCCGGCTTTTTCTATCTGTTCGGGCGTAACATAAGGATCGTAAACAACCACCTTCATCTTCAGGCCACGGGCAAGATCGGCGACTATGGATCCGATTTTTCCATATCCGATAACCCCGAGGACTTTATTGTATATTTCTCTTCCTTGGAGTTTTTTCTTGTCCCAGCGCCCGGCTTTTAACGATGCGGTTCCTTCGGGCACATTGCGCGAAAGCGCCATCATCATGCCGATGGCGTGTTCGGCGGTTGTAATCACGTTGCCGCCCGGCGTATTCATCACAATGATCCCGCGTTTGGTCGCTGCCGGTATATCCACGTTGTCAAGACCGATTCCTGCGCGGCCTATAACCTTAAGACGTGTTGCGGTATCCAAAAGATCTTCGGTCACTTTTGTGGCACTCCGGATAACCAGGGCGTCATATTCGTGGATAATGCTTTTGAGCGCTTCGGGGTCCAGTCCGGTTTTCACATCCACTTCAATCCCTTCTTCTTCCTGGAACATCCGGATACCGGCTTCTCCCAAGTTGTCGCTGACCAGCACTTTCATTATAGTTTCTCCTCATTGGGCTTGGATTTACAGGGTAATCTGCCAATCCGGAAAAAGTTCGTCCCATTCCTGATAAATCCTCCCGGGGTCCCGGCGGATATCGAGACGATTGGCTTTTTCGAAAGCCGCCTTTGCTTTGTTGAATTCAACCTCGGTAATGTTGCCCTGCTCGAACAGTATTTCCGCGGGCTCAAACGTTTCCTCTGCTTCCCGGGGAATCACCCTGACAAGACCGTGGTCAAACGCTTGCAAGAGTGATGCCCTGAGTGCTTTCGCGACTTCTCCTCTTTTCTGTCCGGGTTTGACCGTGGCATTTTTACTAAGGTAGCACACCCGGGAGCCGTCAGATATCAGTCGCAGGTTTTTTTCATCCCAGCTAATGTTAGATGGGACAAGAAGAATGCCCCGTTTTCCAAGGCTCTTGAAATTGATTTTAACGGGTTCATACTTTGTATACGAATCCGGGTATCCTTTTTGTCCGTGTGGTCCGCCGGGTCCGGTGACCAGTGCGAGGCAGAGAGAGATTTGATCCTTGCGCACGTCCGGTTCAACGGAATCGAGTCTGCCTTCGACGGCGGCAACGATCAATTCACCCAGATTCTTGAGTCGCCGTGCAACTACCTGCATTTCAGGCTCACCTGCCCGAATATTCATTTCGTATACAAGAATATCCACAGGTTTGCCAGAAAAAGGATCGATGGATACGCGGCAGCCCGGATAGAGAATACACGGCCGGAGAATACCACCTATTTTCATCTCCTCCACAAACGGTCGGATGACTTTGTTTCCGACCATTTCTATGAGTTCGGGTGTCTCGGCGGGGTGCATGCCGATGGCTCCCATTCCCCCGGTAACCGGGTTGGTCTGGCTCGGGGGCCCTTCATAGCGAAGGGGATAATCCATGGCCGTGGGGAGAATGCAATAGTTGCCCTTTTTGTCGATCAAGGCGGTAAAGCTGATTTCGATTTCGGATTTCCAGGCTTCGATCAACAGCGGCCATTGATTGTCCCCGTGCCTTGTCTTGTAGTTTTTGCTGTAATCTTTCAGCAGTATATTTCGCACATCGAGGATGTCTTCAATCCTAAAAACAGGCCGGGAACCTTTGCCGCCGGCGCTGTAAGGATACTTGAAAACAGCGCCACCATGGTTTCGTATGAAGTTCGTAACAATTCCCTTGATTTGCTGCAGGTTTTTGGCATCCACCACCTCGAAGGGTGCAACCGGCACACCGGCTCTTTTCATCCAGGTTTTTGCCTTGACCTTATCCCCCTCGATGAAACCCGCTTCCCTGGTCAAGCCAATGACCCGATCACCATACCCTGCATCTATGAGTTCATCTACGATGCCGTCATAAATGAGATCTTCGGGCATAATGACCACACAGTCAATTTCCTTGCTCTCAAACGCCGCAATAATGGCAGACTTGTAATCTTCTAGCGACTTTCCCGGGACGGGGAATATTTTCAAGGTCCACTTTTTATTTCCCCTGATGGCATCCATTACCGGACCCATACCCGTCATGCCTTTGATTATGGCGCCAACATACTGGTCTTGTTCAACTGTCGATACAGTATACGCACACATGCAGGTTCTACCATCCGGTCCAACAATGTCGATCGTCTTTTTTGCCATAACGTTCCTTGCTTTTTTTAACACAATTTTAAGGTATTAAATATTCACAAGCCGAATGCTTTTGTCAATACTTGATATGGCTCCGTGGGCTGTATTTTTTGGGCGTTGATTAAAAAAAGAATGCGAGATTTCAGATATCAACTTTATGTTGAAATTGCAGACAAAATAAAATACTCAAGGACGCATAAGAAAAAGAATGGGGGTGGACCCCGGTTGAATACAAAACGGGCAGATTTAAGATGGATATTTTAATTCCGATTCCTGATCCCCATACTTGGTCGAGATGAACAAACTTTGAACGAAACAGGAGGTTTATACGATGCTGCCATTCGAAGAGGCCATAGAGAAGATAAAAGAAGTGCTTAAACAGAATCCTGAAAACGCCGACATGTGGTGCAGCATGGGAATTGCCCTGATCGAGTTAAAAAAATACGATGAAGCTGCAGAAAAATTTGAAAAAGCCGCGGAGCTCAGTCCCCGGCTTTCATCAGCCTGGTACGGCTGGGGTATTGCATTAAAAGCACTGGGACAAGAGAAGGCCGCTGTTGGCAAAATCAAAATCGCCATGGAATTGGACCAAGACGATGGTAAAAATCTATCCGAACCCGAAAAATAGGATTTTACTCAGTGTTGACGGGGTGTGCTTTTCCTTGGTGCGATGTTGGCGAAATGACCAGACACTTAGAAACCAAAATGATACGGGAGAGCACGCCACGTGAACACGAATATGTCTTTACAATAAAAGCACCCTG
>JAFDCA010000452.1 GCA_019313025.1 Deltaproteobacteria bacterium | reverse complement strand
CCTGGGCGAGAACGAAGGTGTACGAAAGCAGCCGATACGGCTCCAAAATAGGGCTGTCGGCCAGCAAAACCCTATCGGCACCATGGGCGATCAGATCATCGGAAAATCCAGAAATATCCCTTCCCAGAAGAAACACACTGACCGTTCCTTTGGAAATATCCGCCAGTTCACGCGCTTTTCCGATGAGCTCCAGACTTACGTTATGAAGCACACCCCCGCGGTGTTCGACGAATACGCCAATGTGTTGCTTTTCCATGGTTTAATTCCTTTTTTATATCGATTTCTGTTCTTTCTATACGATTCTTTAACCAAGAGTTTACACGGTTTGAAAAAAAGCATTATCCATGAAGCGATTGAACAAATAAAAACTACCCGACCTCTCAGATAATTCCCAGTTGATGGATTTTATCGGCCAGTTCCCGGGCGATGTCTTCGAAGTTTCCGGTAATCTGTATACCCTTTCGTTTTTTCTTTTGTACCAAAAGATCCGCCATTTGGGTGGGTGAACCATTAAGACCAATGAGGGTTTCGTCTATATTTAAAAACGCATTGTCCCAGATGTGGATGTCACGTTTTTCAGCAGCCAGTATCTCCATAAAGGAGATGTAACGCGGTTTGTTGGCTTCTTTTGTAAAGGACAGGAGCAACGGCGGCTCGGCTTCAAGCTTGACGAATCCCTGCTCGATTTTTTGTGTCAACAGCAAGCGATTCGTCTTTGAGATATCCATCTCGCAAACGTGCATGACATTGGGTATGTCGAGAAGTTCCGCCACCTGGGAAGGAACCTGAGCCGTAGAGCCGTCCAGCGTAAAATTTCCACACAAGATCAGATCAAATTCTCCGATATTGCGAATACCCTGGGCCAGTATTCGCGCTGTAGCCAGGGTATCCGATCCGGCAAAGGCTTTGTCCGAAAGTAAAACCGCCCGGTCAGCTCCCATGGCCAAAACTTCACGCAATACCGGGCGTGTGTCTAAAGGGGCCATGGATAACAGGACGACTTCAGCACCACAAAGGTCCTTTACTTCGAGGGCTGCTTCAACTGCATGTTTATCTAGTGGATTGACAACGCTGGGGATTCCTTCACGGATCAGGGTCTTGGTTACGGGATCCATTTTGAGCCGGTCCCATGTTTTTGGGTCCGGGACCGGCTTTATGCATACAATAACACGTTTCATTGGAGATTGACCTATTATCTCTTTTTGTATGGTGCCAATGCAGCTCTCGCCAACACGACCTTACCTATTTGTCCGGTACCGCCAGCAGGCACCGTCACCACGGCGTCTCGTAATAGTCTCTGAACCTTATATTCCTGCAAAATACCGTAAGAACCGTGAATTTCTACAGCTTTACTGGCACAACGCACGGCAGCATCACAGGTGTAAGATTTGGCCATGGCATTTTCTGTGTCGCAACGCATATCCTGATCCTTCATCCAACTTGCCCGGTAGCAGAGCAACCGGCAGATATCGAGTTCCGTATAGATATCCGCCAGATAAAAACTGATGGCCTGAAGCGAGCTGATCGGTTTTCCATAAAGCACCCTTTCACTGGCAAATTTTCCGGCTTCTTCAAGGCACGCAGCGATGATACCAAGAGCCGTAGCCGCCATACCCGGCCGTCCGGACTCGCTAACGGTTTTTAACGCAACGGCTAGACCGCCGCCTTCCTGCCCCAGAATATTTTCTTTGGGAATCTCGCAGTTGTCAAACACCAGTTCGCCGGTGTTGGCACCCCGAAGACCGACTTTGTGCTCCACCCGGCCGACCTTGGCACCGGGGTGATCCTTTTCTACGATAAATGCGGACAGACCCTTGGCACCTTCGGACGTTTTTGCGATAACAATCCAAAAATCAGAGGTGTGCGAGTTGGTGATAAAACATTTCCGGCCGTTAAGAATCCATTTGTCCCCTTTTGCTTCGGCGGTTGCTTTCATCCCCACCACATCGGATCCTCCTGATGGTTCGGTAACAGCCACAACGCCCATGGTTTCGCCTTTGGCCAGCGGCGGAATGTAGCTTTGCTTCTGGTCATTGGTTCCAAAATCATTCAGTGCAGAAATGGCCATGTGGTGAACCTGCATGCCCATGGAAATTGCCGCACACACCCGGCTCAATTCTTCTAGAGCAATGGTCCTGGCCAGATAACCGAGCCCGACCCCCCCGTATTCTGGTGGTGCAATGATTCCGGTTATTCCCAATTTTGCCATAGGTTCCATCAATTCAATCGGAAATTCCCCTGTTTTTTCCATGGTTTCAATTTTGGGTGATATTTCACTTTCAGCAAACTCCCTAACAGACTTTCTTAAAAGTTCCTCTCTCTCTGACAGCAAAAAATTCATACCCTTACCTCCTTTCGACAAAAGATCGACTGGTTTTCCTCCCTATTAATTAAGATAAAGGGTTCCAGGATTCGAGGGTTCAAGGGTTTTTTTTCTATAAGATCTTTCACAAACTTTAAATCCTATATAATTTTTAAAAATTTCACTTGAATCCTTGACCCCTTTGCCCCTGGAATCCTATCAGGATCGTCAGTTAATTTGGAGTTGATCCCAAAAATATTATTTCCATTGAGCGAAAAGCGACATAAACACGCTTTATTTTACAATCATATCCAGATATTCGGTTAAGGACCGGATATTCCGATCTAGAGTTATCATTGATTTGTCTGAAATATACATGACACTGGCACCAAGAATACCTGAAAAAATCAATTCGGCAACCTGTTGTGTATCAATGTCATCCTTTAAATTGCCGGCATTCTTTTCCTGATCCAGCAGCCGTTTTAACATGTTCTTGAACCTCAAAAAACCCTCGTTCATCTCCCGGGCCAAATGGGGTCGCTGATCGTTTAATTCCACGGCCAGGGTGACAAAAATACAGCCACCAGGGAAGTTTTCGGAATCGGCCAGGTAGCGGTCACGGTAATTTTCAAGCAGCTTTTTAATCTTTTCCATGGGCCGCTCCAGATCCTTTAAACCTTCAAGGTTTCTTTCCCGCCAGATCTTTCGTGCCTCGCTCAATGCGGCAAAAAAAAGAGCTTCTTTGTTTTTAAAATGATTGTATAGACCGCCCTTGGATGTTCCCACGGCCTCAAGGATGTCGGTAATAGATGTGGAAAGAAAGCCTTTTGTAGAAAACTGGCGCAGGGATTCGTGGATGATTTTCTCTTTCAATGTCATAGTTTTATTGCCTCATAGCCTTTCCTGGCATAACCGTTTGTTTAATCCGCCAGATAATTCAGATTCCACCAGAATCATCTTGTGCCTTACTAAACCAAAATAGTGGCCGCGAACAATCCAACCCGTATGTATTTTTTGGGAACTGCTATGCTATAGAACACGGAATATGTGAAGACAGACCGGTCGGTCTGAAGCGTATAATTTTCATACATTCATTTAAAGATAATGTCAACATGTTATTTCTTTACCGGAACTGTTTGCCAGGGATTTAGGTAAGACTGTTTTTAGTCTGCCCATACACAAA
Organism: Deltaproteobacteria bacterium; assembly: GCA_019313025.1. Next base: position 54 of record JAFDCA010000452.1, on the reverse strand, counting down.
AAAAAAAAAAAAAAATAGAGCTGATGTAATATTTTCGAAATCCCGAAATTCAGG
>JAFDCA010000451.1 GCA_019313025.1 Deltaproteobacteria bacterium | reverse complement strand
GGTGTAAAGATTTATACGCATGACTCTTTGAAATGGGCTGTTACAGGAGGGAAAGTGTCATATGAACATGCGCAGATAAAAATAGGTGATCGCTGCTGCATAGGATCAAACTCGGTTATTTCAAAGGGTATAACCATCGGGAACGAAAGCATTATCGGCGCAGGCAGTCAAGTCCCTTCAGACATTCCAACGAGAAGCAAAGCATGGGTATGGCCCACAGAAATTCATTAACTCAAATTTTGCTATCGCTTTTGCATATTTTACCTTAAAAATTTTCAGCCTGCGGCACTTTATTGGCGTTGATATAAATTGAGGGTGGTTTATTCTTGTTAAACTAATATTTTTTTAATCATGTATACTTTTTGTGATTTCAGATCCGTTTTTCAACCCCAACCCGGCTCCAAAGATACTACCAAGAACAAAACTCAGCCCAGTTGATAAAAGCCTCTGGATGGTAACGATAGACAATCCCACCTCGTTTCTTATACCCATGTGCTGAAGGTAGAAAAGCATTGATGCTTCACGCACTCCTATTCCCATAGGAATCATAGATATTGCGCCTAAAAAAAATGCAGTGGAATTGGCTGTCAAAGATTGGAAAAGAGACAATTTCTCGAAAAAGAAATGGCTTAAAAGGACGAGATATAGACTCCCGAGAACCTGTATAAAGGTCATGATAAGTCCATAACATATTCCTTTTTTCCAAGAGATACGTGAAAAAGCATCGATGACACTTTCGGTAAATTTATAGATTCTACCATTTTTTTTTGCTATTCTCATCATTCTGCGTGCAGCACAATACACGAAGACGAGCATTGTGAGAAGCGATAATATCAAGCAAATTAGAACCTTGGGATCTATAGTAAAATAGAAAAGAGACCCAATAAGTGCAATGAATCCGCATACCCCGGTACTCACAATGAGTTCGATCAGAATCATCGCTGTTCCTTTACTATAAGGAACATCTTCAAACTTTTTTAACAAGTAGACCGTCAAAGGAAAGCCGATCTTGGCAGGTGTTGAATAATGGGCTGCCATGCTGGAAAAATGAATATATATAAGATTGCGAGTCGTTACGGTAGCCGATAGGCTGTACAATAGGTATTTGCGGGAAAGAATTATGGAGGTGGAAATTAAACTATAGAGAAACAGAAGGGTCAGAAGCTGCCAGACTTTTAAACGAGATATTGTATCTACAATTTCCTTCAGGGATATTTTGAAAAGAGCCATAAGAGCGAATAAAATGATAAACAACAAAAACAACCAATATCTCTGTATATATTTCTTAAAATTTAATTTTGTATTCATGTCTTAGCCTATATTCTTGTATCGGCCACTATTGCAGTTTTTCTCTGATGAAGTTGAATTTATTAGCTATTCAAAATATAAACGCATAACATTTATCAAGTAACAACAAGTAAGACGTCCTGGAATAAAAACATTTAGTCTACTGATAGTTTTTCTTCGAGATGTCTTCCCGACTTCATAAATTTTCTGCTGCAGGACAAGCATTCGAAGTTTTCCGAAAGACGTTCTCCGCACCTGCATACCCAGCCAATCTGTCGCGCAGGGTTGCCAACCACCAGCGCGTAATCGGGAACATCTGTAGTGATTACAGCTGCTGCACCTATAAAGGCATAATGACCGATGGTGTTCCCGCATATAATCGTCGCGTTGGCCCCTATGGTGGCCCCACGCTTAACGATGGTTTGGCGCATTTCATCCATTTTTAATATTTCTGATCGTGGATTATAAACATTGGTAAAAACCATGGATGGTCCACAAAAAACATAATCTTCGAGGGTGACACCTTTGTATATGGAAACATTATTTTGAACTTTACATCCATTTCCGATAATGACATCAGGACCGATAACGACATTCTGACCGATATTGCAATTCTTGCCGATACGTGAACCCGAAAGTATATGGGAAAAATGCCAGATTTTTGTATTTTCGCCAATTTCCACGTCGGTATCAAGGTATGAAGACTCATGAACATACCAGTCTTTTTTAACAACATCAAAAACAGAAGGTGGCGCGGTTTCCTTTTCTTTTTTTAAATGCGAACCAATTTGAATATTACATCCGTTATCGTCCAGTGATCTCTGAGATGCTTGTAGAATTTTCAACACTCGAAGTCCTTCTTGGCCATCGGTTTGTGGCGGTTGTTTGTTTTCGATGCATTCCAAAAAGTGACGACATTCAGCCTTTAGGGGCTCCTCCATATGAACAGGAACCACTTCTGCTTCTTCTTTTGATGCAACAGGAATGCGATCTAACCAGTCAATCCTGTGGTGGTAGAGAAACAATTTTTCTTTGCTTAAATCATCGAAAACCGCCATTTTTTTATCGCCCACTACGACAAGTTTTTGTTCTTTGTATGGGTGCAACCAAGAAACAAAAATGTGCGCCTTAACACCGCTTGGAAAATCCATTGTAGTCAATGTCGTATCAGGAATTTTTCGTTGCAGATAGCTTCCGCCAGTTGCAGAGACAGATTCAGGCATTTCTCCAAGCAACATAAGGATCACGGAAATATCGTGAGGCGCAAAACTCCAAAGGATATTTTCTTCATTCCGGATCTTGCCAATATTAAGCCGGTTGGAATAAAGGTACTGGATTTTACCCAACTCACCGGTATTGATGAGTTGCTTTAATTTTATCAGAGCGGGATGGTAGTGAAGAATATGACCCACCATCAAAATTAGTTTGTTCCGTTCCGCAAGTTTTACCAACTGCTGACCTTCTTCTTCGGTCAAGGCAAGCGGCTTTTCAACAAAAACATGTTTTCCCGCTGAAAGTGATTTATTCGCTACAGTAAAATGGGTTTCGGCCGGTGTAGCGACGACCACAGCGTTGATATCTTCATAAGAAAGCACTTCTTCTAAATCTAAACAGGTATCAATATCGGTGTATTGTTTTTTGAACTGGTTAACAATGTTTTCATTCTTATCGCATACCAGTTTCAAAACACCCAACTGGTGGAAATTACGAACGAGATTTTTACCCCAATATCCGGATCCGATAACAGCAATGGATACAGCTTTTTTTGTGTTGAGATCGGCCATAATTTTATTCTCCGTTTTTTATGTTATTTGTTGAAAGATTCGATTTTAGAACGAGTATCGTGAGAAAGACAAATGTAAAGCTTCACCGCTTCAGTTATAGGATTAAAATATTCATAATAGACTAAATATATTGATATTATTTATATAACGATAGCTGGTAAATGCAGAAGCTTTTATGTTTATTTCGCTTTCCAAATCAATATGTTGGGACTTGCGCTTATTTTTGGTTCAAATTTTTTAAATTCATCCCTGCTAAAAACAAGGGTGCGAATTTTACGCTTTATATATCGTTCAGTTTTTCTGCTCAAGTCATTTAAATGGTACTGATTAATATCTCCAACCAGCAACAGGTCGATAATGCCGGTGTCTTTACCTTCAGCATAATCATCCAGTAGATAGGCGCGCTCTATGTCGCCCAGACGGGTGACAATGCCCTCGATAACCTGATCGATACCCATCACCTTCCCGACCATGGATTTCAGCTCAGGAAATAATGGATGATTTTGATTGGCTTTATAAAAGACCTGTCTACCGCTTTTCTTGGATGTGAGGAGTTTCGTTTTGGTCAGTTGATTTAACTCTTCACGCACCGAATTCGTTGACACATTAAATTCTTTAGCCAATTCACGCAAATACGCCCGTGTCTCTGGGTTAAAGAAAAAACGGGTGAGCAGTTTGATGCGGGTTTTGGATGATATAAGTCCTGTAAATAGATTTTCCATGATTAATCCTTTATGAGTAGAAATTATACTCAATTAGGAAAACATTGTCAATTTATTTTTAAAAAAGATTAATTGTCATTCAAGGTCAATATGTGTTAAAAGTTTACCCGCATAAGTTCAAATAAGATTTAGGAATTAAAACCTTAATAGAACTTGTTGCCAAAGTTTCGTTGTAGTCGAGCCGTTATTAAAATTGATGTTTTTAGAACGATAGCGAGATTGAAATGGAAAAAATTGCACCCGAAACCCACGACAAATATATTAAGGGCTTGATGGACATTAGCAGGGCCATTACTTCGGATCTTTATTTGGAGGATATTCTCAAGTTGATTGTGATGGTTACAGCCAAAGTGACAGGGGTTGAGATCTGTTCTTTATGGCTCATTGACGAGACTGAGACGCCGAAAAAAATTCGCCTCAAGGCGACTCAAGCCATTGACCCCGATTACGTGAAAGATCGTTCACTCAACATGGACGAAGGGGTTGTCGGTTTTGTTGCGACCCATAAACAACCGCTGATTATCAAAGATGTTTTGAAAGAACCCCGATTCAAGGAAAAAGACATGGCTAAAAAACTCGGCCTGGTATCTATGGTGGGAGTACCGCTTCAAGTAAAGGATGAG
>JAFDCA010000450.1 GCA_019313025.1 Deltaproteobacteria bacterium | reverse complement strand
TTCATCCTTTATACTCTCCGACCACTCTTTAATTTTTCGTTCGGTCATCTCCCCGGAAAAATATAACAGCATGACCGGATCTTTAAGTGTTATCTCCGTAATGACCGGCTTTTCCGAATCAACGGGAAAAGAAGAGATGGCGTTTACATTGGATCTGACCTTTTCAAGGAGATCTCCCACATCATAATCTTCTTTGATCTCGATAACGGTGGTACCCACATTTTCACTCGATGTCGTGGTGTACAGTTTGATTCCCTCGATCCCTTCAAGGGCCTCTTCGATTTTCCGGCTGATTCCCTCTTCAACCTCTTCGGGGTCAGCCCCGGGGTACGGAACCGAAATCGTAATCATGTCCAGGGAAAATTCCGGAAAGTTTTCCCGAATCATAGACATGGTGGCAATTCCGCCGGCCAGAAAGACCAGGACAAGGACGATATTGGCAAATACCGTGTTTCTGGCGAATGCTGCCAACAGACTTTTCATGATTGACTTCCCTGTTTGTTTCTGTTTGTTATTTCCACCTCGGTCGAGCGTAAACAAAATGCCGACAAATTTAAAAGTACTAAAATATACAGGCTGTTACTCTACTATAAATCGGTTGGGATAAAACGGACATAGAAAAGTTATTATCAGAAGTTTATTTCATCATTTTGTTTACCCTACGGGAAAGCCGATGAACCCTCATCTCCTTTGTTATCAAGGACTCCCAGTAGACGACTACTGCTTCGCCCTTGATGCCTCGGAGCTGGAGTATCCTCTACTTTCACTCAATTGAATTTCCAACAGCGAATTTTCTAATGGATCGATGAGCCGTGTGATGACCACTATCTCCCCGTCTTTCAGTCCTTCCGACACATAAGCGTTATTACCGTCTACTCGTGCGACGTTTACCTGTAAGGTTTTAAGACGATCTTTCACGGCGATATGTACCGTATTCTCATAGCTTACCGCCTGACGAGGGAGTCGGAATACATTATGCAATGTTCTGCCCGGGATCTTTACGGAACAGAACATGCCGTCCACCAGCGGCAATGAATTAGGATTATTTTTCTTCGCGGATTCGGCGTCTACCCGGACGGCAACCGTCAGGGTCCGAGTCTGCCGGTCAAATTTCACGACCCGGTGTAGACGACCATTCCAAGTATGTCCATTATTATTCTCAGTCCACTGGATCTTGCATGGCACGTGTTCGAGGCTGGAAAACCACGTCGTGTTTTTGTTTGTTTGATCTTTGTTAAATCGCAGCCACTTGCGGCCATCACGGCTGTCTAAAGGTACCAGGATTTCCAGAACTGAATCATCTGCAAGGGTTAGGATATGTTGTCCCGGGGTAACATACTGACCTTTTTCTAAAGAAACCGACTTGATACGTGCGTTAAAGGGCGCCCGGACTTCACAACGTTCAAGATTGTTTTCCGCCGTTTCTATAATCTGTATAATCTGGTTTTCCAGATCAGCTGCAGCGAGCATCGTGTTCTCAGCCGCTTCAAGTCTTGATAGCGGAACGACGTTATCTTTTTCGAACAATACCAAGACCCGCTCATACTCTTTTTTGGCCAATTCATGACTTCGCTTAAGGATTTTAAGACGTTTTCTGTTGGTTTTGAGAACGGTCAAATAATCCGTTGGATCGATTTTAAAAAGAACCTCTCCTTTGGGAATAATCTCTCCGATTTTCAGTTTGGGGTGTATATCCATAATTCTTCCTGAAACTTCAGGTGCCACGGGCACAACAGTCAATACGTTTACTTCACCATAACCGGTTATAAATACAGGAATATTCTCTTTTTTGATCTGCATGGCTTCCACACGTAAAGGGCGCTCGTTGTTTTTTGCCTCAACCGGAGGTTTTTTTAAACGAATGAGCATTACCATTCCCGTCAGGCCGACCAGCAAAACCAGGATGCAAATGATAAGGCTGGTGGGCAAACTCATTGCCGGCTTTGATGACTTTTTTAACGCGTTTGATTCCATTTATGTTCCCTTTTCATGTTACCATGCAGAATTGATGCACTATAACACCTCAGACTATTTTCGTTATCGACCCTTAATGCAATTGAATATTTTTTAAGGAGAGTTTTTTGTCAACTTTTGTACCTCCAAATATCTTGTTCTAAGTCGGTTACGCAACCCTTTTTTCCCTCTAGAGATGTTGGGAGATCTTTCGAAAAAAGCATTTTGAAACCATATAAATAAATATTTCGAGCGAGATAAGATTCCGAATTGCTTGTTTATACATTCATTTGGAAAGGATAAAAAGGCAGGGCGTATAGCGATTTTGAAAAAAAAGGTTTAACAGGGATGCCTTCTGTTAAACCCTTTATTTTATATATGGTGCCGAAGGCCGGACTTGAATGTGTGTAAGACGACCTTCTCAAATAACCTGCCGAAATTATTCAGATAATACAAATCAACTCGAATCAGTTCCGATCAAGTTTGTGTAAGTGTATCGTACACTATTTCCACTTGTCATTCAACCCCAAATAAGAATCCTTTCACATCTGAAACTGTCACCCTGCAGCAAGACCATTCCGGCCTTGCCAATCATTAGTCTTTTAAGAACCTATCGTTACAAGATCCTTCCAATGT
>JAFDCA010000449.1 GCA_019313025.1 Deltaproteobacteria bacterium | reverse complement strand
TAAACGCCCTTTATCCGGAGACGACTTACAGATTTAATTCCGGCGGTGATCCTGTGGTTATTCCTCAGTTGACCTACCATCAGCTAAAATCATTTCACCAGAGACACTATCACCCCAGCAATGCTTTTTTTTATACTTATGGGAATCTACCATTAAAAGATCATCTGAAATTTATCAATGACAAAATCTTAAAACATTTTAAGCGCATTAATCCGGAAACCGACGTGCCATCTCAGCCACGCTGGAATCATCCGCTACGAAAACAATATACGTACCCTTTTGATAAAAATGAAGATCCATCAAAAAAATGCCAAGCTTGTGTGGCATGGCTCACTGCTGAAATCAAAGACACTTTTGAAATTTTAATTCTAACTCTTTTAGAAAAGATACTTCTCGGGAATCCGGCATCTCCCTTACGGAAAGCTTTGATCGATTCAAATCTTGGATCATCTCTTAGCGACGGGACCGGATTTGATGCCGATAACAGAGATACCATGTTTGTTTGTGGGTTAAAAGATGTTGCTGCATCTGACGCTTCGAAAATCGAAACCATCATTTTCGATGTTTTAAAAGACCTGTCGGAAAAAGGTATTGATAAAAAAATCATTGAATCCGCCATTCACCAAATAGAATTTCATCGTAAGGAGATAACCAATACCCCATATCCATACGGAATTAAATTGTTGTTAACCTTTGCCGGAAGCTGGTTTCACGGCGGCGATCCGGAAAGAATTTTGAGGTTCGACGAAGATTTAATAAATCTGCAAAATGAAATCGAAAAAGGCCCTTTTTTCGAAAACAGAATCAACACGTATCTCTTGGACAATACACACCTTGTAATACTGACACTTGTTCCTGATCAGACGATGGAAGAAAATGAAGGCAAACGCGTTGAAAAAGAACTTTATCAAATCCTCGCCGACACGACGCCATCTGAACTTGAAAAAATAAAAAAAGATACCCAGGCGTTAAAACGGCTTCAGGAAGAAATCGAGGACGTATCCTGTCTTCCCACTCTGGAGCTTGATGATATTCCACCATCGGTTCAACGGGTGGAGACCTCGGATTCATATCCCACGATACCGGCCACGTGTTATTCACAGCCAACCTCTGGAATTTTCTATTTCATGGCAGTTGCCGGAAGCGGATTGCTGTCCAAAGAACGCATCCCTTTGGTTCCTTTTTTCTGCTACGCGTTCACCAAAATCGGTACCGCCCTTCATGACTATGTCGAGATGGCACGCCGTATGGATGCCCATACCGGGGGCATGAGCCTTTCTTGCCATGCCCGCACCGGCTATGATAATGCAGCTGGATGTCTCCCGTTTATCGCGTTTAATGGAAAATGCCTGGTCCGGAATCAGGACAACATGTTTGAAATCATCGAGGAATTTTTGAATCATTTTGATTTCTCGGATTTGATTCGATTAAAAAATCTCTTTTTGGAATATCAAGCAGGTTTGGAATCCATGGTGATTCAAAACGGCCACCGACTGGCCATGTCCCTGGCATCGAGGAATTTTTCAATCAGCAGTACACTCAATGAGATCTGGGGCGGCATTCATCAACTAAAAACCATAAAAACCATCGCCCAAGACCTCTCGAATGAAAAGCTTAAATCTATATCTTATGAACTTAAAGAGATCGGCAGAACTCTTTTTATAAAAGACAATCTGAAAATCGCCTTGATCGGAGAAGACACGGCCCTTTCTTCAGCCTCATCGGTCATCTCATCCATACAAAAAGGGTTGGAATCAGGACCCGAACCTGCAACATCGTCCCATGGATTTACCGCGCCTGACATTGAAGTTGTTGATGAAATTATTAGGGAAGGGTGGAGTACATCTTCGGCTGTTTCATTTGTGGCCAGCACTTTTGAGACGGTTCGTCTCGCGCATGAAGATTCTCCAGCCTTATCCGTTATCAGTAAAATATTAAGATCCATGTATCTGCATCGGGAGATTCGCGAAAAAGGTGGGGCATACGGCGGATTTGCCATATACAACCCCGAAGACGGGATTTTTTCTTTCGGTTCTTACAGAGACCCGCACATCGTTTCCACCCTAAAAGTATACGACGGTGCTCGAAATTTCATCAGATCCGGAAACTTCGGCAACGAGGATATTAAAGAAGCCGTCCTCCAGGTCTGCTCGGAAATTGACAAACCTGATCCGCCTGGACCTGCCGCAAAAAAGGCTTTTTACAGAAAGATCGTTTCCTTATCGGATGACATGCGTGAAGGCTTCAAGGAAAAACTCCTTGGAATGACCCGGGACCAGGTCATCAAAACTGCTGAAAAACATTTCGCCGGAGCCCCTGATCGACAGGCAGTGGCTGTAATATCCAATGAAAGCAAACTGAATGCCGCCAACAAAGAACTTGCCCAAGACCCGCTCAAACTTTTCAGAATTTAAGGTATTGCTGAGGTTGAGGTGTTTTTGTTGTAAACACGTAAATTTCGGTAACGTTCAATCCATCGCCATATATTTTCAAAAAAGGCAACATGAACCATGACATCTTAGCGTGACCCAAT
>JAFDCA010000448.1 GCA_019313025.1 Deltaproteobacteria bacterium | reverse complement strand
CCGGGCCATGGAGATATTATTGGCGGTGCAAAGGACGTCAAGACAAACTTCGCGCATTTACATCAATGGATCAGTCACATCTAACCTTCCGGACTCCTATGTCTTTGTTGGTGTTGCTTAATAACTCAAGTTTAGCATCCATATTTTTATATAACCTCATAACATGGAAACGTTTTTATCCAATGTCCGCAGTAAAGAATTATCGCCATGTGTTTTCAAAAAAGGCGATATGGTTGTCTTCTGGCAAAAGTTTCGCAGTGACCCAATATTTAGGATGTGTTGCACGATTGTTTATATTATCTCAAATACTCCATACATCCTTAAAATATTGGGTCACACTGCAATGTCATGGTTCATATCGCCTTTTTTTGAAAACATATGGCGACGGACATCGACATTATTGAAATATACGGGTTCACGGGTTATGCTTCCCCCGTTCACTCCGGTGTCTGCGTGTCTGATCATTTCAATGACTTAGCTACTCCGCCAATAACGTCAAACGGGGAAAACACATCCTGTAAACTATACTATCGAAATTCACTTGAATAAGACTTGTCCAAGTGACACCAAATAAGGTTTCGGCAGGTTTAATGAGTAAAATGTTGCAAAAAATGGAGTCGCTGTTACCCAAGGCCCTAATTTCAGACAGGCACAAAATTGGCATTGAAATTGCCCGAATTAAACGATCAAAAACGAAAACGCCGCCCGATGAAAAAATTAACAAAAGACTAATTCTTCTTGAGAAAAAGCTTCAAAGATCCATTAAAAAAAAATCATGGCGCAAAATCAACCGGCCCGATCCGATCTATAACGACGCCCTCCCGATTCTATCTAAAAAAGATGAAATCATAGATTCTATCTCAAACCATCCCGTGGTCATCATATCTGGTGAGACCGGTTCCGGAAAGACCACACAAATACCGAAATTCTGTCTGGCCGCAGGTTGCGGAATCGATGGGAAAATCGGTTGCACCCAGCCCAGAAGAATTGCCGCAATGACGGTCTCAAAGAGGATTGCCGAAGAATTCGGAGAATCGTTGGGAAAGTCGGTGGGTTACAAGATCAGGTTCAAGGATAAAACAAGCCCCAACACATTTATCAAGATCATGACCGACGGTATCTTGTTGGCTGAAACTCAAAATGACCCGTTTTTGAATGAATATGATACCATCATTGTTGATGAAGCCCATGAAAGAAGCCTGAACATCGATTTTATCCTGGGCATTTTAAAGACCCTTTTAAAAAAAAGAAAAGACCTTAAGATTGTCATCACCTCTGCAACCATAGATACCGAAAAATTCTCAAAGGCATTCGACCATGCGCCGGTCATCGAAGTATCCGGTCGGATGTACCCTGTAGACGTTCGATATTTGCTCATGGACTCAAAATCTGGGAACGATGATGAACAGACGCATGTTGACATGGCTGTCTATGCCGTTGACCGCCTGTTTAAAGAGACCGATTCTGGAGACATGCTTGTCTTCATGCCCACAGAACAGGATATTCGTGAAACCTGTGAACTTCTCAAGGAAAAGAATGATACAAACGCAACGATCCTACCGCTGTTTGCAAGGCTTTCGGCTTCGGAGCAATCTCGAGTTTTCTCACCGAGTTTGGGCAGAAAGATTATCGTCGCCACCAACATTGCTGAAACATCCATAACCATACCCGGAATTAAATATGTCATCGATACAGGGCTTGCACGAATTTCCCGATACTCGCCAAGATCAAGAATCACCTCTCTTCCGGTTACAGCCATATCAAAAAGCAGCGCTAATCAGCGAAAAGGACGATGCGGACGCATAGAAAACGGGGTATGCATCCGTCTTTTCTCCGAAGAAGATTTTGAGAACCGACCCCTTTTTACTTCGCCTGAAATTTTAAGGGCCAACCTCGCCGAGGTCATTCTGAGAATGATTTCCTTAAAACTGGGGGATATATCAAGTTTTCCTTTCATCGACAAACCTGCTTTAAAAAGCATTCAAGACGGATTCGATCTTCTCTACGAACTGGGCGCCATCGTTTTGGAATCAAGCCCAAAGAAAAAAAATAAACAGCGTTTTTCTCTGACCAAAAAGGGGCGGCTCATGGCGAAAATGCCGGTTGATCCCAGGTTGTCTCGAATGCTCATTGAAGCTCAAACCGAAGGATGTCTTGAAACGCTTATGGTAATTGCTTCTGCTTTGAGTATTCAGGACCCAAGGGAACGGCCTGCTGAAAAAGCACAAGAAGCAGATCAAGCACAAAAAATATTTTGTGACCCTTCTTCCGACTTTATCACCTTGCTCAACATCTGGAATAAATATCACGAGGTATCGAAAAAAGAAAAAACAACCGGACGCATTAAAAAATTCTGTAAAACCCACTATCTCTCTTTCAAAAGAATGAGAGAATGGCGTGATATTCATGGGCAGCTATCCGTGGTCCTTAAAGAGCATGGTCTGGATGATAAAAACAAGTCCGTCATGGACAGTCGAATCACAAAGCGCGCTTTGCCCAAGCGGCAAACCAGAAAAAACACCGCTCCCACCGCCGAATTCAGCGATCTTTATGCAGCCGTTCATAAATCGTTGTTAAGCGGATTGTTGTCGAACATCGCGCTGAAAAAAGAAAAGAACATCTTTCAAGCAACGAAAGGAAAAGAGGTGATGATTTTTCCGGGATCATCATTGTTCAACACGGCAAAGGAATGGATCGTAGCGGCGGAATTGGTTGAGACATCACGGCTGTTCGCCAGAACATGCGCAAATATCGACAATATGTGGCTGGAAGAATTAGGTGGGAATCTATGCAAATATACCTATCTTCATCCACACTGGGAAAGAAAAAGAGGCGAAGTGGTTGCATATGAGCAGGTGTCTCTTTTTGGTCTTATTATCATTCCCAAACGGATGGTGTCTTATGGCAATATTCATCCTGATCACGCAACGGAGATCTTCATTCAAAGCGCACTGGTTGAGGGTGATGTCAGAGAAAAACTTCCCTTTATGCTTCACAATCAGAACCTGATAGACAGCGTCAAAGATATGGAAGATCGGATTCGAAGAAGAGACATTCTGGTCGACGAAGCGGATCTGTTCGACTTTTACATCAAACGGCTCAAAAGGTGTTATGATATCCGAACGTTGAAAACCTATATAAGGCAAGATAAAAATGACCATTTCCTCCGTATGAAGTCTGAAGACATCACCCGATATGACCCGGATGAAAAAGAATTGTCTCTTTTTCCAGACCGTATTGATATAGGAAATCTTCAACTTGACTGCACCTATCGATTTAAACCCGGAACCAGCGATGACGGCGTAACTGTCAACATTCCCGCCTCCATGGTATCTGCTGTTCCTTCAGAATCTCTCGAATGGCTGGTACCCGGTCTATACAGGGAAAAAATAACCACTCTCATCAAGGGGCTTCCCAAAGCTTTTCGGAAAAAATTGCTCCCGGTGGCAAATACAGTGGATATCATCGTTAGTGAAATGCCAAAAACCAAAACCACTTTGATAACGGCGCTTGGCAATTTTATTTACACGCGTTTCGGCATCGATATCCCATCATCCGCATGGCCGAATGATATTTTGCCGGATTACTTAAAAATGCGGATATCGATGACAGACGCAAAAGGGAAAGAACTCTTTTCCTGCAGAGATCCGAAACTTTTAAGCCGTCATATGTCAAAAAAAGCCGAGCGGGTTGAATCCGCTGAGATGGTTGCTGCAAAAAAATACTGGGAACGGACCCATATCACTTGTTGGGATTTTCCGGATTTACCCGAGCACATCCATCTTAAAGGCAAAAATATGGCCCAATGGATGGTTTATCCCGGACTTCAAAACGTCGATCCAACGGAAAAAAGCGTTAATCTACGCCTCTTTCAAAGCAGTGAAAAGGCCATAAAATCTCATAAAGAAGGGGTTGCCATCCTTTTCACCCTCTATTTTTCAAAAGATCTAAAATTTTTAAAAAAGAACCTCAAACTGCCAAAAAATATGGAAAAACAAGTCAATTATTTCGGAGGATCGGCACTCTTTGAAAAAAGGATATATGAACGTATCATCAAAAAGCTGTTCTTTAAAAACATCCGGTCCAAAGACGCCTTTTTTGCCCATGCAGATTCCATCGCTCAATCCATTCTTTCTGAAGGCAGAGAATTATTAAATCACAGCCTACCGGTTCTCGAAGCGTATCATGAGACACGAACCACAATTTATGCCCTTGAAACCGCTCATAACACCAACAAGACTGCTCTTCAATTTTTAAAGGGTTTAAGAACGGAACTTTCCAAACTGGTTCCCGAAACTTTTGTAGACCTTTATGATGTCGACCGGTTCATTCATCTTGTTAGATATATGAAGGCCTTGGAAATCCGAGCCCATAGAGCCGTGGTTGATTTCGAAAAAGACAGGGCAAAATCCGATGAAATTGGAATTTTTACCGAAAGTCTCGATGGACTCCTGAAAGGACTTTCTCCAACCACTTCAAAAGAAAAAAGAACCGCTATTGAAGCCTATTTCTGGCTGATCGAAGAATACAAGGTGTCTCTTTTTGCTCAGGAGCTAAAAACATCGATTCCGGTCTCGAAAAAACGGCTTATAGAGACGTTGAAGGAGATCGAAAGAATGAATTAAAGGCGATTCATAATTTAAGCCATCAATTCAGCATGTGGAAGGTTTGGTTAGGTCAAATGGGATATATTGAATATTGATGTCGAATAAGAAATTTCGAATGATGAAGGTTTCTTTATCAGTTAATTCAGTATTCATAATTCTTTATTCGATATTCTGCGGTTCAAATAAACCCCATAAGGCTGATATTTTAAAAAACGCGATGATGTTGGATTCAATAATTATCCGAAAGTTTAGCGTAATACTGTGCTTCTTCTTCTCGTCCCCGTTTTCGGCATCCGGCGGCATAGATATCACATTTTTTTTTGAGCGTGTTAACCGCCGCCCGGTGTTGATCCTTTGATAGAAGACCGCTCTTGATGATTTTTTCGATGGCTTTGATTCTGAACTTATCAAGACCAGGTCTTGACGAGAGCTGATCGTCATGCCCGCCCCGTTTGACAATCAGCGGCGTATCAATAAGGTGAATCGGAAACCTGCAACTGATCCTAAGCCACAGGTCATAGTCCTCACAGGCCGGAAGCGTTTCATCAAATCTCCCTACCGTGTCAAACAGACTCCGTTTGAGCATTACCGCCGACGGGCTGACGAGACATAATTCCAGAGAAGGTTTAAACATCATCCCCGAAGGCTTTTTATGTCGTTTTTTGGGGTTGACTCTGAGTCCGTTTCTGATCCAAAGTTCCTCGGTCTGACAAATCAAAGCATCCGGTGTCTGATTAAAAAATTGAATCTGCGTAGAAAGTTTTTGGGGCAACCAGAGATCATCCGAATCTAGAAAAGCGATATACGTTCCGGATGCTTCTGCAATACCCCGGTTTCGAGCAGCACTCACCCCTTTATTTTTTTGGTAAAGAACCTTGATAACATTCCCATAGGCATCCAAAACATCAGATGTATCATCTGAGGAACCGTCGTCCACGACGATCAACTCAAATTCCGTATAATCCTGTGCCAAAACGGAATCAATGGCCTGTTTAATCATCGGACCGCGATTATACGTTGGAATGATAACGCTCGCGTGCGGTTTTTGGTCTATTTCATTCATTCTTTCCATTTTCATTCTAAATTAAATGAAGAATTCAAATTATGCAATACTTCTGCTCGGTAAAGATTTTTAATTTAGGTCTTGACTTATCGTGATTTCACGTGATTAACTGAGCGATATTCATCAAATATCTAATCTAACTCCACAATAGTATCGAACGCCGGGGCGTCGCCCCACCTGCAATTGCAAAACACGAGCGGGCAGTTTCGGTTGGAATAATGGAACAAAGGAGTAGGGGGAAAATGGGCTTGAAAAAGCTTTTAACCATTCAGATAAGGTTTTTTCCGCTTTTTTTCCAATATTCCACCATTCCATTTTTCCATGCCGGATGTATAAACAGGCTACCATTAAAAATAATTGATAACAGTTAGTTGGTGATTCCGAGACGTTTAATTGAGTTTTTATCTTTTTCATGCAAATGACAAAATGAAAGGGGGAGGATAACAATTTGTAAAAGAACAGGTGTTTTTTAATCAAACCTTAACCGCAGACGGAACAAGGAGGTACAAATGAAAAAAGCTTTCGTTATCGGCATTGCGCTTTTATTTGGATTTGCCATTTTTATGGGAGGAACGCCCACAACCGCGCAGGCTAAAACCACTTATGTAACTATCGGTACCGGCGGTATTACCGGCGTTTATTATCCCACAGGCGGTGCCATTGCCAAAATCGTAAACCAAAAGAGGAAGGAATACGGTATTCGATGTACGGTCGAATCCACCGGAGGATCGGTGTTTAACGTCAATGCCATTATGTCAGGAGATCTGGAATTTGGTGTTGTCCAGTCGGACCGCCAGTATCAGGCAATTAACGGTTCAGAGAATTCCGAGTGGGCGGGTAAACCACAAAAAGATCTACGTGCGGTTTTCAGCATCCATCCGGAATCCATCACCCTAGTCGCTGCTGTTGATGCAAACATAAATAGCATCTTGGATCTTAAGGGTAAAAAGGTAAATATCGGCAACCCCGGTTCCGGCCAACGCCAGAATTCCATTGATGCACTCGAGGCCGTAGGAATTAATTATGAAAAAGATCTTCAGGCAGAGGGGATCAAGGCTGCAGAATCCGCCGGCCTACTTCAGGACGGCAGAATCGATGCTTTCTTTTACACGGTGGGACATCCCAACGGATCCATAAAAGAAGCCACATCCGGTAAAAGAAAGGTCCGCTTTGCCTCCATCACCGGTGTTGAGAAATTGCTGGCCAAATACCCTTACTATGCTCCGGCAGTGATACCGGTTGAGCTTTACCCAAGTGCCGAAAACAAAGAAGATGTCAAAACTTTCGGTGTCAAGGCCACTTTTGTAACATCGGCAAAAGTACCGGATAACGTGGTCTACGCCATTACCAAAGAAGTTTTTGAAAACTTTGAGGAGTTTAAAAAACTGCACCCGGCATATCAAGTCCTGACCAAAGAAGGTATGCTGGAAGGTCTGTCCGCGCCGATCCATCCCGGTGCAATGAAATATTACAAGGAAGCCGGAATGAAATAATCTAAACGGTTCCGAAACTATCGGGCGGCAGAGCCGGCGATATACGACGCGAACTCGCCGCCCTTTGTTTATCTTTTAGGATTGAATCGTATCGCTGAGAGACATTTGAAAAATATCGAATCTTCTCCGCCCTAAAAAGCGGTGGTTCTGTCTTGCGGTATTGATTCGCGCGCCCGGGTTAGGATTTTAGGGTCTGGTTTTGATTCCCGAAAAACGTCGGGAAATATTTTTCAAAGTTCTCTACACGCCATTTCAAAAAATGCAGCTTACGTTCAAAAGCAAGTTGAGCTTTGCGAAATCCTGTTTTATTCTAATTCGTTACAAAACGACGTGGCTGATTTTTTTCTCAAAGCTTCGTGAGCTTTCAATCATGTCATACAATACAAAAGATTAGGTGGCAGCCATGAGTGAAAATGAAATCCGTGATCAGGATGATAACCTTGAGCAAGATGACGGTTTAGAACTTGCCAGAAAGATGGCGGAAGAAGAAGAAGGAATCGGCCGACGTCCCAAAGGACCTTCCAAATATGTTATTCCGACCATTGCGGTGGCTTGGAGTTTTTTTCAGCTTTCCATCGCAAGCTGGCTGATTCTCGACTCCACTTTTATCAGGGCCATCCATCTTGGTTTTGCCCTGTTGATTGTTTTCCTCAACTATCCATTTTTCAAAAAAAAGCGTTTCGGCCTCAAATTCCTGTCTACCACCGACAGGATCCCCATATTCGACTATGTTATCGCCATTGCGGCATCTTTTTCCGCACTTTATATTGCCATAGATTATGCGGGACTTACCATGCGATACGGTGCACCCATCACAAGGGATATCGTTATCGGACTCGCCCTCACGGTGTTGTTGCTCGAGGCGTCACGACGGGTGATTGGTCCCGCCCTGCCGGTTATTGCACTGCTGTTTTGCGGCTATGCATTCTTCGGACCCTATATGCCTGATATCATTTCATTTAAAGGGGTTTCCATGAACCGGTTCGTTGGCCAGATGACCATGTCCACGGAGGGGATATATGGTATTCCATTGGATGTTTCCGCAACCATCGTTTTTCTCTTTGTTCTTTTTGGGGCCATGCTCGATAAGGCCGGCGCAGGACATTATTTTATCCAGCTGGCGTTAAGCCTTTTGGGGGGGTTTAAAGGCGGACCGGCCAAAGCCGCGATCATGGGCAGCGGACTGACAGGAATGGTCTCCGGATCGAGCATTGCAAACATCGTCACAACCGGAACCTTCACCATTCCCATGATGAAAAAAGTGGGCTATCCGCCGACAAAAGCAGCGGCTGTTGAAGTGGCTGCAAGCACAGATGGACAACTGGCACCGCCGATCATGGGAGCGGCGGCCTTCATTATTGCCGAGTATGTTAATGTCCCTTATATACAGGTCGTCAAAGCCGCTGCCGTACCGGCGTTCGCCTCCTATGCCGCCTTGTTCTATATCGTCCATATCGAGGCATCCAAGCTGGGATTAAAGGGCATGTCGCGGGATCAACTCCCTCTCTTTTTTAAAACCCTCATTGGCGGGGCCCATTTCCTGATACCCATTATGATGCTTTTGTATGAGCTTATTGTTGTAAGACACTCTCCGGAACTGGCTGCTTTTAATGCCATATGGGTCATGGCATTGATTATGTTTTTTCAGAATCCTGTCAAGGCACACCTAAACAAACAACCCATTGCTCCAGCTTTTAAACAGAGTGTTATCGACATATTCTCCTCTCTTGCCACCGGCGCCCGTAACATGGTGGCCGTTGCCCTTGCCACCGCCGCTGCTGGTATCATCGTGGGTGTTGTTGCACTGGGGCTTGGCGGACTCATCACCGAAATTATCGACGTCATTTCCATGGGCAACATTTACCTGATGCTGGTGATCACTGCCATCGCCAGCCTGATCATCGGTATGGGGCTTCCGACCACAGCCACCTATATCGTCATGGCTTCTTTGACAGCACCGGCTATTGTTACCATTGCAGGCTACCAAGACTGGATTGTTCCCTTGATGGCCGCCCACCTATTCTGTTTCTACTTTGGAATTCTTGCAGATGACACCCCGCCCGTGGGTTTGGCTGCTTATGCCGCCGCCGCCATTGCAAAATCACCGCCGATACAAACCGGTATACAGGGATTTATGTACGATATCCGGACCGCTATTTTGCCGTTCATGTTCATTTTCAACAGCGATTTGATTCTTCACAACATCACCAGTTGGCCGCAGGGAATTCTGATCTTTGTTATGGCTTGTATAGGTAATTTTGCATTCGCTTCGGCAACCCAGGGCTGGTTTGTAGCGCGTAACAAGTTCTACGAATTGCCGCTGTTTCTCTGCGTTACGTTTATTCTGATGCGTCCTGATGCGGTGTCTTCCTGGGTCGGTCTGCCGCATG
>JAFDCA010000447.1 GCA_019313025.1 Deltaproteobacteria bacterium | reverse complement strand
TCACCGACTGTGCAAAGGCGTCCTTAAATGTGATCCGGTTGGTATAGCGGTTTTTTCGCTCTTTGAGCTGAGATTTATATAAAGTGTGTTTCATGCCGTTGTAGGAAAAAATATGGTTTGAACCAAAACCATATTTTTCAATGGCCGCAGATGCGGCAACAATTTTAAAGATACTCGCTGCAGGGAACCTGTTTTCAAGGCATGGGTCATTGGAGGGATCGGTTTTATTAAAACTCACCATTGATAAAATCTTGCCGGTAGCCGAATCCATGGCCACAATTCCAATGTATCGAGCAGTAGAGGTATTAAGTTTTGATAAAAGATAATCCTGCAGTCCAATATTGAGGCTGGTCTCCACCTTGAATTTGCGATCGTTTGAAATGACATCGAAACTTTTGTCCTTCAGGTTTACAAAGGATACACGACTCAGCAGCATTTGAACTTCCTTTTTGTCGATTGAATGGTCATCTTTAAATGACGAAAAATAATCTGTTGGCAAACTGGAAAATGATTTCCCGCCAAGACCGTTATTTATTCCGTAAACCACAACAAACAAAAGCAGAGCCAAAAGAAAATACTTAAGGAATATATTTGCGAATCTTTTTTTTGTGGCAGACGATTTTAGGCTGTCTTGATATTCTCGCCAGTTCGGCCTTTCAGGAGTCACCGTATCCGTCTTAGGTCTTCGGAACATCATATTTACTTAAAATTATAATTCAAGTTTCGTATCCTTGTTCAACTTATTGGTTTTCTGGCTTTTCATTACTTGAGGTGCTCAGTTTCGGATTTAGGTAAGAGACGTGCCCGGCTTCATCTTTTTATCGATAGTTGCGACTGCACAGCGATCTTTCTCAACCGCAGCCAACAACATACCATTAGAAAGGATACCCATCAACTTGGCCGGTTTCAGGTTCGCAACGACAACAACCTGCTTCCCTTCCAAATCCTCCGGTGAATAGGTCTCCGATATACCCGCCACGATGGTCCGCCTTTCCCCCATGTCAACTTCAAGCTTTAACAATTTTTTTGCTCTAGGGAGTACCTCGGCATGAATGACGGTGGCGACCCTGAGATCTATTTTTTTAAATTCTTCTAATTTTATCAGTGGTTTAATGTCAATTGCCATATCTTTTGAACCCTTCTTTCTACTTGATGCCATAGGTTCTTTTTTAAGATCGATCCTTGGAAAAAGTGTAATTGATTTCGGTATCCTCGTTCCGGGCATCAGCGTTTTCCACTTTTTAAGGGTATCCATATTAAATGACTGCCTTTTAGAATCCATACCAAGGTGTTTCTGCATGGTTTCCGCCGTTTCCGGCATGATTGGATAGATTAGGCCGGATATAATCCTTAGTGATTCAAGGAGGTTATAAATGACGACTTCAAGCGGTTTGCGGCTCGATTTATTCTTGGCAAGTTCCCAAGGCGTCGTAAGGTCAATATATTTGTTCATATGGTTGATAAATTCCCAAATTGCCATGATTGCTTTGTTAAAGGCGAATCCTCTCATATGTTCTTCGAATTCGGCAATAGCTTTCATTGCCGCTGATTCCAGACCGAGGTCTAATTCTCTTTCCACTTTTATATCAATTTCAGGAACGACACCCGAAAAATATTTATGGACCATTGCAAGAACCCTACTGAATAGATTCCCAAGATCATTTGCTAGATCAGAATTAATTCGTTGTATCAGTGCTTCTTCGCTGAAGTTGGAATCAAGCCCGAAGGTCATATCTCTCATCAAAAAAAATCGAAACGCATCAAGGCCGTAAACATTCTTAAGTTGAAGCGGTTCTATTACATTCCCGATGCTTTTGGACATTTTGCTTTGATCGACATTCCAGTACCCATGGACATGCAAATGTTTGTATACGGGAATTCCGGACGCCTTGAGCATAATCGGCCAGTAAATGCCATGGGGTTTTAATATATCTTTGGCGATAATGTGCCGGACATATGGCCAAAAAGTTTTAAACGGATCTCCATCTGGATACCCTAAGGCTGAAACGTAGTTTAAAAGCGCATCAAACCAGACATAGGTGACATAGTCTTTATCAAAGGGTAGTGTGATCCCCCACTTAAGGCGTGTTTTGGGTCTGGATATGCACAGATCCTCAAGGGGCTCTTTGAGAAAAGATAGAACTTCATTTTTATAACGTTCCGGACTTATGAAATCAGGATTGTCATGAATATGATCAATCAGCCAGTCTTGATAGCGACTCATCTTGAAAAAGTAATTGGATTCTTTTATAAGTTCAGGTGCTGTTTCGTGATCAGGGCATTTGTCGTCAACCAGCTCCCGATCTGTATAAAAGCGCTCACACCCAAAGCAATAAAGCCCCTGGTATTCACTGAAATAGATATCCCCCGAATCATAGATCTGTTGCATGATCTGTTTTACCAACGCCATATGGGACGGATCTGTTGTACGAATGAAATAGCTGTATTTGATATTGAGTTCAGGCCAAAGATCTCTAAAAAGCCTGCTTATTTTATCAACGTAGATCCTGGGGCTTAAATTCTCTTTCTTGGCAGCTCGAACGACCTTATCGCCATGTTCATCCGTACCTGTTAGAAAAAAAACCTTTGCCTGGAGCATGGAATGAAATCTACAGGCAACATCGGCCACAATTGTTGTATAAGCGTGACCAAGATGGGGCCTGGCATTCACATAATATATTGGTGTTGTTATATAAAAAGGGGTAACCATTTTTTTCTCCTCGGGAGAAATACGTGATTCGAGCGGTTTAATTTTTTTCTCTATTTATTGATAATCTCATCGACGCTCGCCTCTATCTCCTGACCACCTTCTAAACGAATGGCAATGCGATTGTATATGGTATTATGTCCTATCACTTTACCTTTTCCATTTTTAGTTGTGATCGTTTCTCCGACTTTAGGAAATTTTTCCTTTATTTCTATATACATTTTCTGCTCAAAGGTCAGACAGCACATGAGTCTACCACATTGCCCGGAAATTTTAGTGGGGTTTAACGACAATCCCTGTTCTTTAGCCATTCTAATGGAAACC
>JAFDCA010000446.1 GCA_019313025.1 Deltaproteobacteria bacterium | reverse complement strand
TTTGTCCAACCCGCCTAAAATCCTTTTGGTCTTTTTGGCTTCGCGCTTCAGAATCCGCGTGAACACAGACCATGGAATCGGTATCATTCGGCTGTTGAACCCCAGTAAAACCCTACGCATGGTCCCGGCTCCTGTTCCTTCGTAATCGGGGTACCCACATGCCAACGTCGCGCATGTACAACCGATAGTCATCACCAAAGCGTTTGAGCAACAATCGCTCTTCGAATCGCGACAAGTAATACAGAAAAGCCGCAGCACCAAGCAGGATTGCGCCTGCCGCCAGCGACATGGATAGCATGAAAAGGCCTAAATACAGTAGCACTTCGCTCAGATAGATCGGATGCCGCACTACGTTGAAAACACCTTTGCGGATGACTAACGGTGTTTCCCGCACTTCACCAAAAACGATTCTCAAGCCGGACCATGCACAATAGACAGAAAGGCATAGAAGCAGGATCCCGATCGGATTCCTGAACAGAGCAGGAACAATATCATTAAGCTGAGTCGTGTGATTCATAAAAAACGAATCGGCTATCCATATACCCCAAAAAAGCAGCGCAAAAATTATCGAAAATGCAAGAAAATTCTAATTGAGTTTGAATACTTTCCTCAGCAAATTCTGATATTCGATAAATGATTAAAAAGATATTTGCTTTAGAGTGCGGCCAATTCTTTTTCATATTTCTCAACCCATCCATCGGCACCGCATTGTTTTAGGATTTCTATGGCTTTGCCAAGGTGTTCTATTGCTTTGGATTGGTCTCCTTTTCGTCTAAATAGATCAGCGTAATGCACATAATCCTTACCTAAATTCCATTTTGTTCCATTCCGCTCGTCCGCGTCGATAGCCTTTTCAGCCCAATCCTCCACTTGAGACATTTGCTGATCATCAATGTGCAACAGAATCTCACTTATAAACCTTGCCATCATACCATCATATAATTTCATTTTATTTTGAACCTCGTATTCCAACAGTGTTTCTAAAACAATATCTTTCTCATCATTCATCACTTTGGCTCTCGCTAAAGCCATTTTCTTTGAGCTGATTTTAGAGGGCAAAACCCTGCAATTCTCCAGGAAAGATATTGCTCTGCTATGATAATGTTGAGATTGTTGATATTGTCTCTTATCGAAATATGTTTCGCCTAAAATAAAACTTGCTAAACCACCCATAATAAAAAAGTTGATCCTTTCACAAATAGCAATCCCTTCAAGGAGATATTTCTCCGCTTCATCTAAGAACCCTTTAATGTAACAGGAGCACCCATGATAAGTATAAGCTTCTGCTTTGTAGATTGAATCGCCCCTATGTTCAGCGAAACACAGGCTTTCTTTGCTGATTGGATAGCTGAGATCAGCCCTTCCCCGGTTATTGTGAACAGTCATAGCTATGCAACCTTTCATTGGATATGTGCTCCACGGATCATTTGCCCTTCCAACAATTTTCAAAGCCTTTTCTATATGATATTGGGCCCGATCAAATTCGCAATACTCGGCAAGCGCATGACCGATCCAATGGTTTGCTGCCCATGAAGATACGTTATCATGCATTTCCTCAGCAATCTTTAAGGCGTCTTCCAGATATCGGAAAGCCTTGGGGTAATCTCCTTCAATCTCAAAACTACACGTGCCAATTATGGTATAAATATGCGAAATTTGTCTTTTGTAATCACGCTCCAAAGCCAGTTCGATTACCGGCTCAACAGCCTCCTTTGCTTCGACATGCGAAAACACCTGATTGTAATAAAGTCCTAAAGTCACCCTTGCATCGATTATCTCCTTTTCCACATCATCTGTGCGAGGTAATTTTTCAAGGCATGCAGCTCTCTTGTCACCGTAGACAATCGCATCACTAAATGAACCCTCTTTGCGCGCTTTCTTCGCGGCTAATTTTGAGTATTCAGCGCCCTTTTTATAGTTTTCGCTAATAATATAATGATTCGCTAATATTGCATAAAACTCACTGATATTATCCTTGCACAATTTTTCAATAGCATTCGCGATCTCACCATGGAGTTTCTTCTTTCTTTTGGTCAAAATCGAATCATACACAACTTCACGCGTCAGGGCATGTTTGAAGATATAAGTGGATTGAGGATATATTCCTCTTTCATAAACAAGCTCAGCGTCCTTTAGGAGCGATAAATGGGAAAGTAATTTTTGCTCCGGGAGATTCGTGACACATTTTATCAATTCATAACTAAACTCTCTCTCGATTGCTGAGCATGTCTGAATTATTTCTTTTGCGCCCTCATGTATCGAGTCCACTCTGGCCATGATGACATCCTGAATCGTGGTTGGGATAGTTAGATCCTGAATTGTTTTGACCAAATAATATTTGCCGTCTTTTATTTCGATGATTTTTAGATCCTTAAGGGATCTGATGAACTCTTCGATGAAGAAAGGAATCCCTTCAGTCTTTTCCAAAATCAGCTCTTCAAGATCGTTATCAATGTCCTGTGTGCCCAAACAATGAGATGCCATTACGATGCTCTCACGGTTTGAGAGCCGATTCAGAGTCACCTGACTGTGGTACGATTTGCCACCCCAATTAGGCAAAAATTCCGGCCGGTGGGTGAATATCATCAGGACTCTCGCACCCGGCAAGTTCTCTAAAATATTTTTCAATACATCCTCTGAACTCTTATCCACCCAGTGGAGGTCCTCATAAGCCAGGATCAACGGACGAAACTCCGAGCCTTTAAAAACGATTCGCCTCAATGCTTCCATGATGCCTTCTTTTCTCGCCTCAGGATTAATGGCAATCTTTTGAATTCCGCTTTCTTTGACCGATAGAAGTTCTAAGAAATATGGAAGCATAGCAGCCTCATCCGCCCCTAATATCTTTAGACCCTTTTTGACCTTTTTCCTTATCTCCGAACCCACATCGCCCTCTCTAATATCAAAGTTCGCCTTCAAAGTGTCTATATGCAGATGATAGGGTACGCCTTTACTGTATGAGAGGCACTTTCCCTCAATAAAGGTTATATCCTCGTGAGAAACAGCTTTTCGAAACTCATATAAGAGCCTGGATTTACCCGCCCCGGCCTCAGCCATAATGGAAATCGCTTGACCCCGACCTGCCTTGGACCGTTTAAAACCATCGATCAAAAGCTCAAGTTCTCGCTCCCTTCCCACAAAGGGAGTCAGCCCGATGTCGGCGCTGACATCAAACCTTGTCCTTCTGGTACTAGGGGCAATTACACGGTAAGTATTAATCGGCTTTTCCTTGCCTTTTACTTCGCGCTGACCCAAAGCCTCGAAACGGAACAATCCTTCTGTGAGTTTGAATGTTTCCCCGGTAATATAGGTGGTGCCGGGTTGGGCCTGTCCTTCAATTCTGGAGGCCAGATTTACTGTATCGCCAACGGCTTTGAACTCAACGCGCAGATCGTTACCCACGGTACCCACCACCACCGGACCGGTATGAATGCCGATACGCATTTTAATCGGCGGGACATCTTTTTTTTCCTGCTTCAATTTATCACTGAATTTTGTCATCTCTCGGTGAATGGCAAGGCTGGATCGAATCGCCCGCTGCGGTGCATCCTCTAAAGCAACCGGAGCACCGAATAGCGCCATAATGCCATCGCCAGTCATCTCATTGACCGTACCTTCGTAATCGC
>JAFDCA010000445.1 GCA_019313025.1 Deltaproteobacteria bacterium | reverse complement strand
TTCATGATTTTTGTGATAATATTTTGTAATGGTTGACGGCCTTAATAATGCCGATCCGTGACTAAAGATTGAAGTTTATAACATTATTTTAATCTCCTTGGCAAGGATAAGTAAGGGATTCAGGTTATGCTTGCCTTTGCCATAAAATAAGGGTAAACATCAAATGATAAAAACTGCTCGAACATTTAAGAGATTGCTTATGAAACCGATTAAAATAGTTCTGATCATGACGATATCCCTTTATTTGGGGGCATGCGCGATAAAGCCGGTTCCCGAAATGATTGGGCCTGAATATCAACTTTTTTCACAAGCTGAAAAAATGTTGAAGGCAAAATCTTACGAAGAAGCGTTGGCCCTTTTCAGACAATACTGGGAACAATTCCCTGATGCGCCTCTGGCCGATGACGCTTTAATGAAAATGGGATCAATTCATACGATTCTCGGAGATTTTGAACAAGCAATCAGCACCTATCAACGTCTAATCGACACATATCCAGACAGCCATTTTATATCCGATGCACGGTTTGAAATACTTGTTACATATTACAACCAAGGGGAATATGGCGATGTCATCGAACAGGCATCCAGTTTTTTGAAACAAAAACCTTCCAGGGCTCATATTGTCAGAACGTATATATTGCTTGGAGATACATACAAGGCCGTGAATTCTCTACGAGATGCGGTCAATCATTATATCATGGCACTAAAAATATCGAAAGAATTAGAAAAGGACAGCATTATCAGAAAGTTGCAAGATGCTGTCTGGAGGCTTGAGCCTGAAGACATCGCAACGCTTTTTAACCAGGTGAAAGATGACGCTTTAAAAGGGTATCTTATGTTTCACCTTGGGCTTAACTATGCAGAGGAAGAAAGATATGATGAGGCCTTGAAGGTTCTTACGAATTTTTTAGAAAAATTCCCACAGCACGAAAATATGGCGCAGGCAAAAAGCCTCATTGCTGCAATCAATAAAAAATCTGTTTACAGTCGTTACACCATAGGGTGTTTACTTCCTTTAAGCGGTCCTTATGAAACATACGGCAAGGGTGCATTAAAGGGTATTCAACTTGCTTTCAACCAATTTACTTCCAAAAACCGACAACCATCCATCAAGATAATTGTTAAGGATACGGCATCTGATTCGGTTAAAGCTGCTGGCGCAGTGAAAGAACTGTTCGAAGAAAACGTGGCCGCTATCATCGGTCCGGTTGTTACGGCCGGTTCTGCCGCCAGAGAATCACAAAAATATGGGATACCGATAATTACTTTGACACAAAAAGATAGTATTCCTCAGATTGGAGAATATGTATTTAGAAATTTTATTACACCCGGGATGCAGGTTAAAACGCTGGTGTCTTATGCAGTGGAGAAGTTAGGCCTTAAGAGCTATGCGATCCTTTATCCTGATGAAAAGTATGGAAAAACCTTTATGAACCTTTTTTGGGACGAAGTCATCGCCCATGAGGGCAAAGTTGTCGGAGTTGAATCCTACAGACCGGAGGGGACCGATTTTGCCGATCCCATCAAAAAACTTGTGGGTCTATATTATGAAGTTCCTGAGGAACTTAAAAATATCGATGAAAAAACGGGTGAAAATAAAACTGATGAACCAATCGAAAATATTGTGGAAAATCTGCTTTTGCCTTTGGTTGAAGAATCTGAAAGTTGGAATATGAAAGAGAATGAAGAACCAGAGGCCATCGTTGATTTTGATGCCGTCTTTATTCCCGATGCGCCTAAGAAGTCAGGTCTTATTATTCCTCAGCTTGCTTTTTACGATATCAAGGATATATATCTCTTTGGAACCAATTTATGGCACTCAGATAGTTTAATCGACATGACCCTCAAACATGCCCAGGGTGCCATTATGCCGGATGGATTTTTTGCCGAAAGCAAGTCGGAAAATGTCAAACAATTTGTCGACAGTTATAATGACATTTTTCAACAGAAGCCGGGATTCATAGAAGCAGCTGCTTATGATACCGCCTTGATACTGTTCCAGATGGTCAGCCGGTCCGATGTTCGATTTAGAAGTGCGCTTAAGAATGAACTCAAGCGAATTACAGGTTTTCAGGGAGTATCCGGCCTAACATCTTTTGATAACGATGGGGATGCCGTTAAAAATTTATATCTTCTTCAAATAAGAGGTCAACGTTTTGTAGAGCTGGAGCAACGTTAGGTGTATGAATTTCGCTTATAAAGCGTATAACTTTCTTAATATAGGATTATTTTTCATTTTATTACCGCCTTTTTGGTTTTACACTCGTCTGACCGGGCGCTTCGGCGATGGTTTGGGTCAGCGTCTCGGATTTTACCACAAGTCACTTGTAACCACCATATCCGGGTTTCCAAGAATATGGATTCATGCAGCGTCAGTGGGAGAGGTTAACGGAGCGGTGGCGATTATAGAATCCCTGACACGATTAATGCCGGAATGTGCCATCATCCTTTCAACGACAACAAAACACGGTCAATCTTGGGCTAGGGAAAAATTTGGCCCGGAAACCACATGTATTTATGCGCCACTTGATTTTATCGTTTCTGTTCGCAAAGCACTCGCAGCGATTCGACCGGATATCCTGGTCTGTCTCGAGACTGAAATTTGGCCGAACTGGCTCTTGGCAGCCCGAAGGCTGGGTGTGAAAATTGCCCTGATAAATGGCAGAATTTCTGTCAGATCCATCAAAGGATATTTAAAGATTCGGTTTTTAATTCGAGAAGCTTTGAATCAGATCGCAGCCTTTAGCATGATTCGTGAGGAAGATGATCAACGACTGACGATGCTGGGTGTTCCAAAAGAAAGAATAGAGATCAATGGAAATGCAAAGTATAATCTGTTGTTACACCAGACGGATCCCGTAATTTTAGATAAAAATAAGAAACTCTATAACTTAAGTGGGAAAGAACCGGTT
>JAFDCA010000444.1 GCA_019313025.1 Deltaproteobacteria bacterium | reverse complement strand
GCACCGCCGATAATATTCACGATAGAATTCTAGAATTTTCCAAAGGATATGGAGCGGATGCAGTCATCATTACGGCTGCTGTGGAAAGCAATGACCCAGTTGCATTGGCCGGGGAAATAGCCAGATATAAAGGACGTGTTGTTGTGGTCGGCCGTACGATTATGAATGCTCCTCGCGAAACTTATCTGTTCAAAGAATTGCAATTGTGCACCTCCTACGCATACGGTCCCGGCGCAGATGATCCTACATACGAAATCGAGGGCCATGACTACCCTATCGGATATGTGCGCTGGACAGAAAATCGGAACATGGAATCATTTTTATCCCTGCTAAGCGACAGTAAAATCAATATTAATCCTCTGATAACACATGAATTTCCCCTTGATCAGGCATCCAAAGCTTTTGATTTAATAACAAATTCCAAAGAATTAAACATCGGTGTCATATTGGGCTACGAAGATGACGGACCCTACAAAACGTTTTCAGTGATATCGCCAACAGCATCAGTTTCAAGCACCACTTTCCGGCCAGACAATCTGCGTGTAGGTATCATTGGTGCAGGCAGTTTCGCCACAAGCTTCATGATCCCTTTGTTGGCAAAAAGAAAGGATATAACCCTTCAGTCTATTGCATCTGCCACCGGGATCAAGGCTTCAGCGATCGCAAAAAAATACGGGATTACTCGTGTTGTATCAGAAGCCAGCGAAATTATTGAGGCGCCGGATGTTGATTGCGTTTTTATCTTTACTCGACATGGTACCCACGCAGCTTTTTCTGAAAAGGCCCTGCTCTCCCAAAAACATGTATTTGTTGAAAAGCCACTTGCTCTGTCAGAAAAAGAACTTGAGAGAGTTGTCTCTGCTCAAAAAAGATCCGGTAAAATATTAATGGTTGGGTTTAATCGTCGATTTTCCCCTCTGGCGATGATAATAAAAAACTTTTTCTCTGATCGCTGCCAGCCCATGCTGCTTAGATATAGGGGAAATGTTGGTTATCGTCCCCCTGATCACTGGCTTCATCATCCAATTGACGGCGGAGGTGTGATACTTGGAGAAGCCTGCCACTATATTGACTTTTGCCGCTGGATGGTTGATTCACCAATAGCTAATGTTGAGGCAAAGCGCCTTGGATCAAGCCAAACAAGATTCATTGCAGAAGATAATGTAACAATGAATCTATCTTTTGAAGATGGCACGATAGCCGTTATAAACTATGTTTCAAACGGGGCCAAGGGCTTTGGGAATGAACGATGTGAGGTCCATGGGGATGGAAAGTCAGCGGTTTGGGAGGATTTCAAATTTGTTAAACTTGTCAAAGGGTTAGGATTTCCAAAAGTATACAGAAATCGGATCAAGCCGAAAAAAGGGTATCGCGAAGAATTAGATGCCTTTTTTAATCAGGTTAAACAAGAAGGCTCTAGTAAAATTGAATGGCTACCCAGCCAGTTTGATGCATCGCTCGCGTCTATTCAAGCAGCAAAAACCATCACACCCAAAAAAAGGAAATGAAATTGTCTTTTTTTTATAGAAAGACTCTTTTTGATGAACATAAAGGGCCATTTGGACAATTTTCTGAGGAGGATTTCAATTTAGTTTGGGAGTGTGCTCCCTTTCGAACACTTTACGGCAAAGTGTTGGATTTGGCTTGCGGTTCGGGAGAGGTAGGTAACCATTTTAAGTCACTTTTCCCTGAAATTTCAGTAATCGGTACTGATAATTCTTTAAATCTTCTTAAATGGGTAAACTTTCCGCAATGCCAGGCAGATGCCCATTATTTGCCTTTTCGAAATAACTCTTTTGACTGCATTGTTGCTGGAGCCGCCTTTCATCATTTTTCCAATATCGAAAGAGTAATAACTGAATGTTCGCGTTGTTTAAAGTCCAAAGGTTTTTTCTTCGCTTATGATCCTAACAAAATTCATCCTCAAAGATTTATAATGATGACCGACCCCCTTCGACATATATTTTATAGAAGCGGGGATCATGCAATTTCTCCAAGACATTTTGAAAGTCTTTTGAGAAAGAATGGTTTTAAAAGTGTTAGCTTTAAATATGTAGCCCTAAAAGGAACGACGAAAGGATTGTTAACAAGATTAAATCATAAGGTTTTAACTGGATTTCGTAATTTAAAATTGGACACTTTAATTCCGGTTATAGCCCCGTGGTTTGTAATCAGCGCGATTAAAGCTTAGCTGAACGAAATACGTCGAATAATAATATATAGTAATCAAAATGATCAAGTCTAATTTCGCTAAAATCTTCTTCGTATTTTGACTGACAATTGGCAAAACTTAATATTTCGATTTCGACGGATTCACTTTTATTTTTTTCTGCTAATATTTATAGAAATATTGGGTAATAATTACATAGAAGTTGAATAAATCTTTTATACTTAAAAAACAAATAAATTGCATCAAACAATCTATTCATGGAAGATAAACAGAATCGTTCTTTTGGAATCATCTTAAGGCTGACACTGGGAATACTTTTCCTTATTCTGCTTATCTGGAATGTGAGCCTCGATAAGCTACTTCTCTCTATCTCCCAGGCTTCACTTTTCTACCTTTTATTAGCCATATCCTATCAATACGCCTCTATTTTTTTGGGTGCATTCAACCAATATATTCTATTTACAGCCTTTTCGAACCTGCCCTTCAAAAGTTATTTAACTGCATATGTCAAAGCCTACGCCTTTGGACTCTTGCTTCCCAGTCAAATCGGAGATGCAAGTATTGCCTTTTTTTTAAAATCAGAAGGTTTGTATTATAGCCAGACACTTTCGGTATACATACTGGATAAATTTTTAACATTCATTCTATACGTAATCGTTTTGTTCCTATTCCTGGGAGATATCATGGGATATCCTATGATTGTCTCCTTTTCATCAATAATTTCTTTTGGACTTTCATTATCGATAATGTTTTATATAATCGTCAGGCTAACAAGTTCTTTCCCTGTGTCCTGGAGAGAAAACAGGCTGATGCGTTTCGTTCACAATCTTTCATCTCAATTATTTTTCTTTACCAAGCACCATTCTTTCCTGTTGTTAATCAACTTTTTTCTTACCTGCTTTAAACTGGGTTTGGTAATGCTTTGTTATCATGCAATGATAACTTCTTTGAATTACAGCCTATCAATATGGAGAGTCGGTCAGACTGCGATTGCATCTGGAATTGTTGGGTACATCCCTGTTTCGATACAAGGTTTAGGAACCGTCGAGGCCATGGCTTTATTGAACTTCAAAACCCTGGGTGTCAGTCCTGCTGATGTATTGGCTTGTTATTTGGTTTTAAGATCAAATAATTATGTGGCGGTCTGTTTGGCATACGCCGCCACATTCATTGCCAAGAGAAATAAATCCACTCAGAGGAATATTGTTTGAAAAATTCTGAACTAAAAGACAAGGTAAGTGCTGATCAGTATGACCATGTCTGGGTCAAGGATACCTGGGGTTGGGATACCCCGGATGAGTTTATCCGATCTCAAGGGCGAAATTTACGGCCGCGTATTCGATATGCCCTCAAAATAGCGGATCTGTCTGCAGGTATGAAAGTATTGGACGTGGGATGCGGACGCGGAGAAGTGGTTTTATTCTGTGCACGCCATGGGATTGACGCCCTAGGAGTTGACTATTCGAAAGAGGCAGTTTCAATTGCGCAAAAGGCCAAAGCCACCTATGATTCAGAACAGCAAAATCGAATGAAGTTCATATGTGACGATATAGAAAAAATAGAATTAAATGAATCTTTTGACCGTATTTTTATGCTCGATTTAATAGAGCATTTGCATGACTGGGAGCTTTCAAAATTATTCAAGGTCTGCGGCCGGCTGCTTAAGCCAAATGGATATTTAGTTATTCACACTTTGCCAAACAAGTGGTTGTATGACATCACCTATCGTCGAATGCTGCGGTTATTTATGCCATGGTTGCCGGCAAATCCGCGAACGGAAAAAGAGCTGTCTATTCATATTAATGAAATGACGCTTACTCATCTATCGCTTATCGTTAACGAAGCAGGGTTCGATTCGAGAATTTGGCTAAAGGACCTGATCGTCGAACAAGCACTTTGGCATAAGAAGCAAAAACGCGAAGACTTCCTGGGGAGAGCGTATGCCTTTTTTGCTAATCCGATTATCGGAACATTGTACAAAATCTTAGCCAAAACACCGCTCAGACTTTTAATAGTGAACGAAATGTTTGCTTTAGCCTGGAAAGAAAAGCAGAATCCAAACATAAAGGTTCCATCGGCTTTTACAGAGCGTTTTATCATTAAGCTCATAAATTATTTTAGCTGAATAAAAGGGACTGAAATAGCATCCGGGTTATTTGACAGGACTGAATGGATCTTGGGGCGAATATTTTCAGATCAAGAATTATTTGCCTTGCGGTGTGCACCGCTTGACGGATATTTTGCGCTCACGCCGTTCGAATCTCAACTGACAAACCTGCTCCGAAATAAGGCTCATCATAAAGATAATAATTGAAGCCACATATAGTAATGCACTCATATTGGTAAAGCGCCCCTCGGTAATATAGGAATGCAGATATCGAAAGCTTCCCAGCAGGAACATGATGAAACTCACAGGCAAAAAAACCCGCATCGGTGAGTAAAGGGTACAGATCCGAATAATCATCATGAAAAAGCGGACGCCGTCGTGAAACAATTTGATATTGCTGGAACCCTTGCGTCGTGGTTGCACTGTGATGGGAACATATTTGACACTTCGCCCGGTTCTTAAAATACCGAGGGTAATGGTGGTTGGGTAAGAATATGTATTGGGCAGCAAATAGACAAAACTGCGCGCCACATCGGCTTTAACAGCACGGAATCCGGAAGTCAGATCCTGAATGGCGAATTTTGACACGTAGGAGCCGAGCCAATTGTAAATTCTGTTGCCGATACCACGGCCCACCGAGGCCTGACTGCCTTTGACACGCGCGCCGACCACCATGTCGAACTCGGGCATATGCTCCAGCAGTTTCGCAATATCTTCCGGATTATGCTGGCCGTCGCCATCCATAAAAACAAAAATTTCACCGGTCGCGGCGCGGATGCCGCTTTTAATTGCGGCGCCGTTACCGATGTTGTAAGGATGGCTGTAAACTATCGCACCGGAATCCGCTGCAACTTCCGCGGTATTGTCTTCCGATCCGTCATCGATCACAACAACTTCAAAATCCGGATACCGCTGCAGAATTGTTTGAATCAGGTCTCCAATGTTCTCGGACTCATTGAATGCCGGAATCACAACTGAAACTTTTGCTTCTGTCATTTTATGTGAGATGGTTTGGGTTGATGATGCCGATGATCGTATTGACAAAATGACTGCGCCTGGTGGTTGACCCGGTTTTGATCGGTTCGAATATCATCATATGATATTATAAATTCAGGTAATTTACAAGCATCGACAAAGGCGTGGCTGAACGCAGATCGGAAATTGAGTGCGTCAGTAAAAAGGCCTGTCGATCAATGCGTTTGGTCAACATAAATCTGCTTTGAAAAATACTGTATTTCAAGTTGTTTTTAATGAGAACAACCCGTATCCGTTTTTAGCAACAATCGGCTCGAGATAGGCCGTAAAAAATGCTTGCAGCAATTCTTTTTTTGCTACATCCAATTGCTTTTCCGTCCACCAGTTAAACAAATCGAATCGAATGATGACATGGGTATACCCAGTTTCCTTTAAATCCATAAAAAGGATTTGCGCTGAATCAGCTTGATGGACGCTTTCCAGAAATTCATTTTGACCAAAAATCAATTCCCGGTCACAGTAATAGCGGCGATTTCCCAAAAAAAGGCCCAGTATTTTCGAACGATCCGTCAGATGGCGATTTGCATATTGATAGATGCTATATTCAGGACGATATTTTTCGATATAGGCATCACGACTCAGTTGTCCGCTTAAATAACGGAACGGTTGGACATAATTGAATTGCTGAACAATATACAGCCCATTGTATGCGAGGACGGCTCCCCCAAGAAAGATAATAAAACTCTTTGAAAACCCATTCGGTAGATTTTTCCATCGCTTTAAAAAGGCAGAAGTCATATTGGAAAAGCCAAACATTGACAGAATAACCAACGGCGAAATGATCGGGGCAATATAGCGAATGCGGATACTGGTTGTGCAAAACGTATACAAAACAAAGAGAAGTGCAAAAAACATCAAAAATTTCTTTTCAGTTTGCAGAGTCGCTGTGTTAGTGTTGATCTGGAAGAACGCAAAAAATGGCAGCAGAAAAAGAAATGGGTTCAGTTTACCATCGAAACGCCTGGGATTGTCATCCTGACCCTGAAAAAAAATCCGGACTGGAATTAAGGCGATTTCCCACCATGACTCGCCATAGATGACCCTCCTCATCGCCAAAGACCCCCAGGGACTGGGTTTTGCTTGGGATTCTGGCTGTGAAGCCGTATCCGGTTCTAAAGCCTGCAGTTCGTCTTGCGGCTCTGCGGGCATCGTTTGGTAGCGATTAAAAATCTGGTCGTAAAGCGGATAGATGGGATTTGACTTCCAGACATAGTTTCGGATCATCCAGGGCGAAAAAACAAGCAGTGCGATAAAAACAAAAACGGTAGCGAATCCCAATGCCTTGAGCTGTATTCTACCCGCAGATCCGTTTTGGGTTAAATCTTGTGTACGAAATCTTGTCTTGGAAATACGGGTATAAAAAAAAGGGATAAACAAAGTTAAAATGAGCAATAAGACTAAGCCGTTGTATTTGGTTCCCAGCGCCAGACCGCAGCAGACAGCAGATAGAATTAAGAACTTCAGTTGAAAACGGTTTTCGATCCATTTGAGCAGGCTCAGCAGCGCGGCGGTCGAAAAAAAGATAAGTCCCAGGTCGACATAAACCGTGATTGAGAGTTTAACGATGATCGGCAGAGAAAGAAAAAAGATCACTCCGAAGATGGCCCATACAGCGCCCAGCCTTTCCTTCAGATAGCCATAGATGAGACATGCCGTCAGCAGCGCAAACATAAAGTGTATAAATTTGGCCGCAATGTCACTTCCAAAATAAAGTGGGATCACATACAAAAGATCCAAATTCATCGGATAATAGGAAAACAAAACAGATGGTATTTCGGTTATGCCGCCATGCTTCAGGTAAAGCTTGGGAATCGCCAAATGATGGGTGAGTGCATCTCGACTTACGGGTGGAACGCTTGCAAGAATCACAATGCAGATGACAACGAGCGCTAAAAGGATTAGGAGAGCCGCGTTTATCCAATGCTCCGTTTGAAGCTTTTTATATTCTTTAAAATCTTTCAACACTAATCCTTTATGGCATCTTTGATAATCTCGGGTGGAATTTGGGCCAAGTAAACCTTATCATTGATCACAAAAGCCGGCGTACCATCAATAGCGAGCTTGAGACCATCGCGGATGTCGCGATACAATTGTTTCCGAATTGCCGGGTCGTTAATAGAAGACCCGAGATCCTGGAAAGGGACGCCAACCTCATCGGCGAGCGCCTTTACGTTCAGTGTCCCTTTTTTCCCGGCCCTGTCAAAAAGAACAT
Source organism: Deltaproteobacteria bacterium (assembly GCA_019313025.1). The sequence continues at coordinate 633 of JAFDCA010000444.1, read as the reverse complement.
CGTTCATCTGCCAGAATTTGTCCTTTGCGGCTGCTGATATGGCCAGCAATGCCATCTTGCCCGACCCGACATGAAAAGGTTCTTTGACAATCGGGTTGAATTCATGATCCATCGGGAAATGACGGTGAACCAGCCGAATTTTTTCTGGATAACGGGAAATTAATTGTCTGATGAAGTAATGCATCTTTTTGCATTGAAAGCATTGGTAATCAGTATATTCTGTAATGACCAATTCCGGGCTTTCAGCACCGATCCAGGGGTGCCGATCAGCAGTTATTCCTTTGGAAATTTGAGATGACAGTCTTGGCTGCTCAAGGTTCCAGTAAGCGGGGAAAAAGAACTTTATCAGGATCAACGCCAGCAGAAAAGGCGTAAACACTGAAAACATATAGGATCGTCTATCCAAAAAAAATCGAAGATCCAGTTTCAAACCGCTAACAATCGGTTCACTGTTAAACCGATTCCGAATCATTTGGGTATAAAATAAAAGTAAGAAGCTGATCGCATAGCTGATGATACACATGATGCAATAGCTATGAATGATAAAAGAAGAAATTATTGCCAGAATGACACTGTAAGCACTAAAACCAAAGGCCACCAGAAGAAGTATGGCCCATGTTCTTTTTTGGGCAG
>JAFDCA010000443.1 GCA_019313025.1 Deltaproteobacteria bacterium | reverse complement strand
CGCTGGCCGGGGAAAAGATTCAGGTTCTCTCCGGCGGGCAGCGCCAGCGGATTAATCTTGCCCGGGCACTGGTCAATCGTCCGAAATATATCTTTGTCGACGAGCCGACGGCCCATCAGGATAATGCCAGTGCCGCGATGATTATTCGACGCCTGGTCGAAGCCAAAAAAAAAATGACCACTGTAATCATCGTGGCCCATGATCCAAGGGTTGAAGCATCGGATGCAATCCATGCGCATTTTCGGTTGGTTGATGGCAAGCTTTCGCGGGTTGTATGAAACAGGACAATTAAAGTTAAAAAGACCTCACGCGATGGCGCAAGTAACGATATAAATAGACAGGATTTCTTGAGTCAGTTCAAGTTTTCAGTTTTCGAACGATCCAAACCTCCCAATGTTGGTTGAGATACAATCTCAATTAGCTGGCACCAGATAAGGAAATTTATGCTCTTCCACCCCCTGCCGCTGACTATTTTGATCACCGATTTCATCGGGGGTCTGCTCGCACTGGCTGTCGGCATGAAGGCCTTCCAGATCGTGGTTCACTGGAACCCGGCTGAATTTAACAGAAAGCAACTTACGCTCGAGATCCATGCTGAGGCCGTCAACCTTTTTGGACAATGGATTCTGGGACTGTTGTTCTTCTCTACCGTCTTGTTTATGGTTGGCATTACCAACATTTTGCCCAGTGTGGTTCCAGGCGCCATGTGCGGAACCGGCGTCATGCAGGCCTTGGGAGAATCTGGCAACCGAGCTCTGTTTTTCAGGCTGCTGGCGCTGGCCGTTTTATTTATTTGGTTGGCTGTTCACCGAATCGACGCCACTAGACCGGATGCACCCCTGACCCAAACGGGAGCCCGTCTGTTGTTGGTCGCTTTACCGGCCTATTTTCCCGCCCTGTACGAGACATTTACCGCCGTGATGCAAGTTAATGTTGAGCAGCCGGTCAGTTGCTGTGCACTTGTCTACGATCAGTTCCGCTCGTTGCAGCAGGCGCGCAGCGCGGCGGGTCTGCCAGACAACTTCTGGTTGGCGGGCTTTCTGGTCGGTGCCGGCGCACTATTGTTTATGGCCACGCTGACTTTCAGGACCGTATCCCCGTTATACGGTCCAAGGCGTGTATTGCTGGTTGTCATTTGTGCTTTATGGATTCCGGTTGCAGCCGTCACACTAGTGCACCATTTTGCAGCATACCATTACGGGGTTCTGCAGCATCATTGTCCCTGGTGTCTGTTTCTCTTAGAATATCGAATGGTAGGCTACGCTCTATTTGGCGCCCTGACCCTGATGGCCTTCGAAGCCATTGTGGTGCTCTGGCTGCCGCAGCTGTCCCGTCCGGCAGCGGAGCTCAAGGCGGTTGTAGAGCAAAGGATACGAAGAGCCAGTATGCGGATTTTAGGATCGACTGTCGTCTTTCTGCTGTTATCGGCTTTGCCGGCCCTTTACTGGCGGCTGCGATACGGAGTGTGGTTAAACTAGTTAACTTTGTCGACAAATCGGCGCATTCCCGCATACGGCTTGATTAACTTGTCATTAAATTTATTGCTTCTCAAAACGACTCAATATAACCTGAGCAGCAAAACGCTCCTTGTGGAGCTGAAAAGAAAAAGGTTTTCAGCATCTTCCGATTTGACGTTGAAATAAATTGCATAACAAAACCAAAGGAGCCCAATTGATCTTTATGAAATCGTTAAAAACATCGTCAAGAAATGAAACACTGCAAATTGGATGTGTTTACCGATATGAGAAGAAAGGAATTCTGAATGAGATTGTTTAATCGTCGTCAATTTATGTACTCTCTATCTTTAGCGCCCATAGCGATGACTCTATTTACAAATGACGCTATGGGGGTGGATTGTGAGGCGCAGCATCCTTTCATGCCACCCAAAAGCCAGTACCATGGACAATGCCCCGTTTGCGGGATGGTACGTCCTATGTGGGCACGCACGTGGATTACATTTGATGAAATCAAAAATGTATCCCAGGTCTGTTCCTTTCATTGCCTGGCTGATTGGATTATCAAATCAGGTCAGGAACCAACCAACGTCATGCTTACCATATACCATCAGCCCGAAAAGACAATTTTGTCAGGTAAGGCCTTTATTGTTATCGGGTCCACTGCTGCTGGAACCATGAGCCCAGTTTCGAAGATTGTATTTGCTGATAAATCTAAAGCGGAGAGTTTTGCACAAAACTGCGGTGGTAAGATATTTGATTATACCGAAGCCCTTCAAGCCGCAAAGACGAATGTGGGAAAAGAAAACCAGATAATCAATGCTCGTAGGCTGAAAAAAGGTAAGATTGTCGAACCTACAGAGAACGATAGGTGCCCGGTATGTGAAATGCACCCGAAACGTTACCCATATGGAAAATGCCAGATAAAAACAAAAGAGGACCGAACTATCCATTTTTGTTCAACGCAATGTTTGTTCGCTTTTTTCGGGAGACAAGATCTGTACATTGACTCGCCCATAGATCCGCTGCTGATTTGGGTTGTTGATCGCAATACTGGCATGTGGATTAGTGGTCGCACTGCGTTTTATGTAATTGGTTCAAAAAAGGTTTTTGGGCCAATGGGTTACGAGGCACTGCCATTCAACTCCATCAAAGAAGCAAAAGAATTTACTGTTGAAAACGGTGGCATAATCGCTATCTTCAGAGATGTCAAAATTCAGAATGTGGTGCCCAATTGGAAGTACCCCGGGCAGCAATAATATAGGATCATAAGATAATTAAAGCGATCCTAATAGAAGCTCGGAGGGTCGCGCCTAATATAATGTGTATTAAACATAACACAACTCATCCAAATTAAACGAGATACATCTTGTGGTTTTCACAAATTCTTGATACCGTGTATCAAATATTAAACGGACTAAAATCTGAGCAGAACCGCTACTGCACTGTACCATATTACGTCCGCTTCTACCTTCGGTTTTCCCAGTTTCTAATAGCTCCTTTATTCTTTAGTTCTGGTATTGACTATCTCGTTTCAAACCGCTGGCGTATAAGGTTCTCACAAAAGAAGCATTGAAAATATGAACGCTGATGGTCTGCTGTTGATAATTTATGTGCTGCTGGCATTGATCTTTTCATTTCTCTGTTCAGTGGCGGAGTCGGTACTCTTAAGCATTACACCTTCATATATCGAAGGGCAGAAAGAAAGGCGGCCTAAGCATGCGGCGCTTTTGAAACGACTGCGACAAGATAATGTAGACCGATCACTTGCGGCCATTTTGACACTAAACACAATTGCGCATACAGTTGGTGCGATCGGTGCCGGGGCCAAATCGACAGTTGTATTTGGAAGCGCATGGTTTGGCCTGTTTTCGGCTGTCATGACGCTCTTGATCCTTTTCCTTTCCGAAATTGTGCCTAAAACTTTAGGTGCCATCTACTGGTCAATACTTGTAGGTCCAATTTCATATTTTGTAAACACTCTGATTGTAGTCCTTTATCCAATTGTGTGGATTTCGGAGAGACTGACAAAGTTTATTTCACACGGGAAAGAGGTTCATATTTTCAGTCGAGACGAATTCATCGCCATGGCTCAGGTAGGTGTAGAGACGGGACATATTCGCGATAAGGAATCAAGGCTTATCCGAAACATCTTCCGATTCGAGTCGCTAAAAGTGGACGATATCATGACACCACGTACTGTAATCTCCTCATTACCCGAGGACATGAAGATTATCGATTCGTTGGAACAAATTACCCAAACCCCTTTTTCTCGTCTGCCGCTCTACACGACGCGTATCGATGAAATAACTGGTTTTGTTCTTAAAGAGGATGTTCTGATTAATGCCACGCAGAAGCGAGGCGATGAAAAACTCAATTCATTGAAGCGTGAAATACTTGCTATTCCGCATTCGGTATCGTTGACAGCATTATTTGAGCGGTTTCTTAAGGATCGCCAGCACATCGCTATAGTCGTCAATGAGCATGGGGGGACGGATGGGCTGGTGACATTAGAGGATTTAATCGAAACGCTTATGGGTATGGAAATTATGGATGAAACAGACGATGTTGAAGACATGCGTGCTCTAGCACGGAAACAATGGAAGGAACGTGCCAAGGCAATGGGACTTGATGTCGATATCTTTGATCAAAAAATGACCGAACAGGCTAATCCAGTCGGCGCAAAAAGCCGTGCGGCTGATTAGTTAATAGAATACGAAGTGTTTATGAGGAGTTAAGAATTTGAACCCATTCTTTATCTCGGCAATTCTCCGAAATTTTCTTAAACATAAACGAACATGCCCAGCATGCAAAAAGGTGAATAATGTTTCATTAGACCAAAAAAGCAAACCGGTGAAATGCAAATTCTGCGGTGCTAAAATACCGGTGCAATCAAGTGATTGATATCTGTCTGTCATAGCCATTATCAGCATTTACCAAGATTTCTATAAATGGTTAGCAAACTACCACCTTGATCGATACCAACAAATAGTTCTTCACCCTGAATCTGCTTATTGATGCTTTTCATTGATGCCTCCTGTTTAATTTGTGGTTGACAGATGGCTGTTAATATACCACTAACCTACAAAAGACATCGTAATTTGCATCATAGTTACTGTAAAATTGCCAAAGTTGTGGTACTCTCAGAGACTGTCGAAAAAGGTTAAGTTTTTGAGTGGTTTTTTCACTAAGTTTTTCGATTTTTCATATCTTTCAATCCACGCATTTCAAGAAGTAAAACT
>JAFDCA010000442.1 GCA_019313025.1 Deltaproteobacteria bacterium | reverse complement strand
TTCATTTAAAGATAATGTCAACATGTTATTTCTTTACCGGAACTGTTTGCCAGGGATTTAGGTAAGACTGTTTTTAGGCTGCCCATACACAATCCATCTCAAAAAAAATAGAGATGATGTAATATTTTCGAAATCCCGAAATTTAGGGCTGTAAGACGCCGTAGGCGTCAGGTGTAACATATGAAAAAGCACGGTCCTCAAGCGACTTATGACGGATGAGCATTTTGAAGAGTTCCGCAACACCTAAATCGCGTTGGATGTATTTTTGAGATGGCCTGCAAATGAATCGCTGATACACGATGCTCAAGAGTTCGAATATCAGCAGGTGTATGGATAAAAATGATGATAACAGTAACCCGCAGGATCACTGTATTGTAATTCCGTATCGATCATGCACTGCCCTATAGTTTTTTTGGAAGTTTCATCGTAGTCCGGTCGCTGTTCTTCTTCCTTTTTGCATGCCATGCATATGGCTTCATGATCATAGACAGAAAGAATTCTGGGATCTTTTGGATCCATCTTCTCATCACATCGATGACATTGAATGGCACATGACAGCTTTTCGGTCCAGGCGTCCTTCATGATCGGCTCCTCCTTTTTTACAGTTTGTAGGTTAAAACTATTTATCTTTTTATTGTCTTGTCAAGCAGATAATAATCCCCACAGGATTGATTAGAACTATACTTTTTTTGCAGAATCGAAAAACCGAGTCACGACTTTAGTCAAAGGATGATTATCTCATGATTTCCAACTATACAACCTCAAGGCTTTTTATCTGCGCCAGGATAGACTATATTCAAGATTTAAAAGTAACAATTTCCACCCAAAATCATAAAGATTTGTGGTGTAGATTTACGAGAGAAAACTTAAAAGTCAAGTACCAGAATGGAAATTAGGAGTTCCATTAGGGGATAAAATATAAAAAAAGTGGGGTCGTTGCCAACCCCACAGGAAGATCTTTTAAATTTGTTTTTATCTCCATCTCCGAAATCTCTTCGTTTGAGCTGCGAAAGTGACCGTCTTCGATTGAGAGCTTATAGTCCCGTAATCATCAGTGACAGTAAGCGTAACGGTATATGTTCCGTACCCGCGATACCAATGGCGGGGATTTTTATTCGTGCTGGTATAACCGTCGCCAAAATCCCAAAACCATGAGATAATGGCTCCGTCACTGTCAGTGCTGTGATCGGCAAATGTCACTCTTGTTCTCCTTTTGGTAAAGCTGAAATCAGCAACAGGTGGATTGTTTGCAAGATCGTTTTGCATCACGTAAACAGTGGCATCGGCGGTACCTTGTAAACCTCTAAGGTCCTTTACCGTCAATTTGAATTTGAGATTCTTACCAGTCGCATCTGTCTTCGGCGCATTAAAAGTTGTTACCGCCGATGTGGGGTCAGACAAAGAGACAGGATCTCCCTCGACCTGGGTCCAAAGATATGAGGCAATACCATCATCAGGATCCTTTGAGTCCGACCCATCCAATGCAACGAAAGTTTCTTCCATAGACTCCAAATAGTCTGGTGAAACCACTGCAGTTGGCGGTTCGTTTTGCCAGCTGATATTCACTATGCACGTGTCAGTATTTTGTAACCCGCCTTTATCAGTTACGATAAGATTAAAGGTAAGGGAAGCGCCGTCAGGTCCGACATTTGGTGTCGTAAAGGTGGGCTGTGATGACTCCGGATTTAATAGGTTGACCTTTGGAACTCCTGTTTGGATCCAAAGGTAAGATGCAATGCCGTCATCAATATCCAAAGAAGAAGATCCATTCAGCGTAACAACAACGCCTTCATCCACAGTTTGGTCAATACCGGCATTAGCCAGGGGCGGTTCATTTTGCCACGTAACATTCACAACACACACATCTTTTCCCTGATTTCCATTGTTGTCTATAACAGTCAGTTCAAAGGTCAGGGCATCACCTTCCGGCCCCACATCGGGTGTTGAAAAGGTTGGTTGCTTTATGTCAGGATCAGATAAACTTACTCTGCTCCCGCCTATCTGAACCCAGTGATAAAATGCAATGCCATCATCTGAATCGGTCGAGTTCGAGCCGTTCAGCAAAACAACCTGCCCTTCATTAACGATCTGATCCGGCCCTGCATTTGCAATCGGTGGCTGGTTCGGAATCACCAACGGTTCTTGACACACCTCATTGGAATTTTCACTTTCAACTCCTTGGGTATCGAATGCCCTTGCCACGAAACAGTAGGTCATAGTTTCATCCAAATCGTAGATTGTGCAATAAGGGTCTGTTCCTTCCCAGGATGGGTTTGCATAATCATAAGACTGGCTTTGTTCTCGACAAAAAATTTTATAACCGACCAGGTCCGGTTCATTGTTTGGACTCCACTCCAACGAGATCTGAGTTGCTGCTGAAGAATTGAGTGTAAAGAAAAATAGGAAATTAAGCGTTAAAAGAATAAAATAAAAAAGAAAAGAATGGTTGAATTGATATGTTCTTAAATTCTTAAACATAACCGTCGCCCCCTCTCATTCTTTCTTGGATAATTTCGAAAGGGAAAGACGCCGTTATAGACGGATCAATGCAAACCGTTCTCTGTTTCGAAAGACATGACTTAAACGTATTTGGCAACCCGGCTGTCATAGCTTTTGAGCTTTAGATCCGTGGCTTTGCGTCTCTGCTTTTCAGCAGATTTGCCCTTTCACTACTTAGAGGTGTCCAATATTGTTAGGCTATTTAAAACTAATTCGTATTAATTTTAATATCGGCACATTACTCGGATAACTTAAATAAAAATACCGAACTTTATTTAAGTCCAATTAGATATCATGGCGAAGGGAGGATATTTTTAAATTACTATTCTACTGAATTAAAGATTTTATATAATTTTGAGGTAGTATTAAAAAAATCAAACTGAAAGGTCTCAAATAATATGGCGGATGGTAATTATAGAACTTTATAAGTCTTAAATCATTATCGGAGAAATAAGTGATGATGTTGGGTCTGAAATAGTAATTCTAAGTTTACCTGCCTGAAGCTTCTATTATCTAAAAATTAAGGTTAACAAACAAAATTATAAAAAGTCCAGATACCTGACCATGATGACAAGTTCAAGCATCCAAAATTTCTTTACAGATATCCTATTTCTTACAAAATTACAAACTTCAGAATAATCCCGCCTTCTTTTATACCCTTAGTCACAATATGGCTGTCTCTCACGTCAGGATTAAATAGATGAGGTAAAATTAAAAATTGTTAATACAGATTTCAAAATACGCAATTAGTTTTCATTTAATGTTCAGAAATTAATTCGGATTGCCGATAGATATATTGAAGAGCATGGCATTAATGTTGATTATAGTTCAGTTTTATTAATGGGGGTAAGCGTATGTATATTTATGATTCGGACATCAAAAACTCCGTTTTGAAGAAGCCGTCCTGGAGTGAAATCCTCAAATTACTTGGTATGGATTGCGCAACAATTATAGATGATGCAGAAGCGGAGGAATGCTATAATTTCGTGCTTGATTATATCGAAAATCATGGTGCTGATTGGGTTAAAAATCATGCCAATTTCGTGATTAACTCATGGGAAACCAATAAGGATAAGTACCAAAGATCTATTGAAGAAAGAAAAAAGCAAACTCGAAAGAAAGGCCGAAAGCCAATACATAGAGTTGATACTTATGGGACGCTTGGACGTTTACATGGCTCAAAAGTGATATGATATCAATAAACAAAAATTGCCTAATAGTTAGCAGTAAAAATTGTTAAGGTTATACTATGACTAATAAAGATGAAAACAACAAGTTATTAGAATGGATCAAGAAGGATTATACAGCCAATGTAATGCTATCTCAGACAGTTTCAAAGCATTTATTCAATGTGATAGTCGACATTGAAAATCAACTGAAAGAGCGTTTCACTGAAATGATGAAAAGTGAAGATCCTCCTTCTCTACCAGTTGATTTAAAAAGAATTAATTGGCGAGATCTTACAACCAAAGTATTTCAGGAATATTCCAAAATCGAAATATAATTGAATTAAGGAATTTGGTTATTAAATCAGATCGGACCTTCCATCTCTATTAACAACCTTTTTCATCTCCACAATCCTCCAGACAACATCTTTCGCAGTATGTCTGCTCTTTCCATTTTCTCGGTATTTGCCATGAGTATTTTATACAGTGCCCAAAATGGTAAAAAACATCTCGTAATTTATCTATATGTTCAAAATTAAGACCTCGTAAAAACAAAAACGCATGTACTTTAATAATGCCCAAATTTGACGAATTTAAAATATGACATCAAGCCAGTATCTGTCTGATTCACAGCAATATCAGATATACAGATATTGTA
>JAFDCA010000441.1 GCA_019313025.1 Deltaproteobacteria bacterium | reverse complement strand
GTGTTTATCCGTGGTTTCCCTTATCCCTGGCCGCCTCTCCGTAAGAGTCCGGAATCCTTCGGACTGGCGCCGTCGATCCGAAGGATTCCGGACTCCTGCGGAAAGGCGGGCAAACCTCTTTCCTCTTTACTATTTCCTATTTCCAGCTTTAGAGATCTCACAATCTTATTGACATCTACATACGAGTCCTGTAATTTTTTTTGTTTATAAAGTTTCTTTTTTGTTTTTTTAAGGAGTTACGGTGATAAAAATATTATACTACACACTAACTGAAAGGAAAGGTAACGAAAGTGGAAATTGTCGTATTGCTAAAACAGGTTCCGGCAACAGAGTCACTCATAGGAATTGCCGATGACGGCGTATCCATAAAAAGTGACGATATCAAGTGGGTTATCAATCCCTATGATGAATTCGCCGTTGAAGAGGCACTTCGAATCAAAGAAGCACATGGAGGGTCTGTTTCCATCCTTTCTGTGGGGTCGGACAAAACAGTTGACGCCATAAGAACCGCCCTGGCAATGGGTGCAGACAAGGGGATACTGATCAATGTGACCGACAGAAATATTTACGATGGATTAACAACAGCAAAGATTTTATCCGCGGTACTCAAAGAAACCCCTTTTGACATTATCATCGCCGGTCAGCGGGCGGTTGATGATGACAACTTCCAGGTTGGACCGGCAACCGCCGAATTTTTGAACATTCCTCATATTTCTATGGTGGTCAAACAGGAAATTATTGACGGCAAGATAAAATGCCATCGAACCATCGAGGGCGGAACAGTTATTTTGGAAACACCGCTACCAGTCCTTTTTACAACACAACGCGGAATAAATGAGCCACGTTATGCTTCTCTTCCGGGGATCATGAAAGCAAAAAAGAAACCCATAGATATGAAAACCGTTATGGACATCGGACTTGATCCTGAAATTGTTGGAAAGCCGCTAACAAAAATCGTCTCATTGAAAACGCCGCCGGAGCGAAAAGGCGGAATAATGATAGAAGGCGATTCTGCACAGAATAAGGCGGCTAAACTTGTCAAAATTTTACACCAAGAAGCAAAGGTCCTTTAACAAGTGAGACCTTTTAAAAATATTCATTTTTGTTCAAGTTCAAGGAAGGCGAAAATTTTAACCACAGACATACATTGAGTATTTCGAGGATTAAAATTTGAGCTTGACGCAGAAATTGGACAAAAAGGGAGGTTTTTCAAAGGTCTCAAAGGGAGATAGATATGTCACAGAGTATATTGGCAATAGCAGAACAAATAGAGGGGGTTTTCCGAAAAGTGACTTTCGAAGCATTAAGCGAAGGACGACGTATCGCTGATCAGCTGGGTTGTGAACTTAACGCTCTTGTTTTGGGAGATAACGTCGAAAACATATCAAAAGAACTCGAACAGTTTGGGGCCAACAGAATCATCGTCGCAGAAAATTCCGCCCTTTCTGAATATTTACCGGATGCATATGGCAATGTTATGGTCGATGTCATCAACAAAGAAACACCGGATGTCGTGATACTGGGTGCATCCACCCAAGGAAAAGATATTGCAGCGCGTCTGAGTGCGCGCCTGAACGCACCGCTAGCCATGGATTGTGTCGCCATTCGTTTTGAAGACAATAACCTAATGGCAACCCGTTATATGTATGGCGGGAAAATTTTGGCAGATGTCCTGCTCCGTGGAAAACCGAAAATCTTAGCCATTCGACCCAATGCCATGGCCATCACCAGTACTGCCGGAACCGGAGCTATTGAGAAATTTACAGTCGATACCGGTACAACCCATATGAAATTTATTGAAAAGCATCTTGATACCGCTAAAGTTGAACTGACCGAAGCAGATACGGTCGTATCCGGAGGAAGAGGAATGGGTGGTGCTGATTTTACCGTCATTGAGGAACTGGCGCAGGCCCTCGATGGTGCCGTCGGTGCGTCTCGATCGGCAGTTGATGAAGGTTGGCGTTCCTCTTCGGACCAGGTGGGACAGACCGGAAAAGTCGTTTCTCCGAATCTCTATATTGCCTGCGGCATATCCGGGGCCATTCAGCATCTTGCCGGAATGTCGTCTTCCAACGTCATTGTGGCCATAAATAAAGATCCGGAAGCACCCATTTTTTCTAAAGCCGATTATGGTATAGCGGGAGATCTTTTTGAGATAGTGCCCTTAATTACCGAAGAAATTAAAAAATTAAAAGGCTGAATCCAAATTTGATTCCATTCGGTACTGATCTCATATATAAAATTTTTGCCCTTTAAAGGCTGCCGATACCTTCCGGGAGCCTTTAATTTTTAGTGGATATTCATGAAACTATATTTGGCCAGTTTAGGTTGTGCGAAAAACCTTGTCGACAGTGAAGAAATGCTGGGTCGAATGATAAAAGCGGGATGGCGAATCACACAAAATCCACAAAACGCCGAAACGATCATTGTAAATACGTGCAGTTTTATTGAATCCGCAGTCAACGAATCCATCGACACCATTTTGGAACTTGCAAGGTTCAAAAGCAACGGAGCCTGCAAACGCCTGATCATCACCGGATGTCTCCCGGAACGTTACAGAGAAGCCATCGCAGAAACATTGCCGGAAGTTGACGTGTTCTTAGGAACCGGTGCCTTTGATAAAATTGTAACAGCTGCACACGACGATTTCAATATTGGAAGGTGTTTCCTCCCGGACCCGAATATTATTTCCTATCGCCAACAAAAACCTTTGAGGATTCGAAGTTCTTCTTATATGGCGTATCTTAAAATTGCCGAAGGATGCAGCCGTCACTGTACATATTGTATCATCCCAAAACTCAGGGGAAAACAAAGAAGCCGCCATCTCAAAGATGTTGTTTTGGAAGCTCGTGATTTGATCTCATCCGGAGTCAAGGAACTCATTTTAATTGCACAGGATACCACCCATTATGGCACGGATCTTCACCCCCCTGTACCACTATATCGATTGCTTGAAAAAATATCAGAAATATCCAATAATATATGGATTAGAATACTGTACGGACATGTGGAAAGCATAGATGATTCTTTTATTCGAACAGTTGCCGAACATCGGAACATATGCTCTTATTTTGATATTCCGATTCAACATGCCAGCGACAGGATTCTAAAAAAGATGGGGCGCAATTATACATCTAAAGATCTGTATAGGCTCTTTGATAACATTCGATCCACTGTTCCTGATGCAGCGCTCAGAACCGCCATCATCGTTGGCTTTCCCGGAGAAACTGATAAAGATTTTGAAACGCTGTCAACGTTTATTCAGGACATATGTTTTGATAACCTTGGGGTATTCATCTATTCAGACGCTGAAGATCTTCCTTCCCAC
>JAFDCA010000440.1 GCA_019313025.1 Deltaproteobacteria bacterium | reverse complement strand
GTGCAAAAACATTTGTAGGCATGCCCTGATTGCAAAAGTTTTTGGGATGCAGCCAGATGTTCGCGTATAAACTGTGACTGAAAATAGGGCCCTTCATCCCATGTAATCCCCAACCATTTCAAACCGTCAACAATTCCCTTGATTGATTCTTCGGTGGATCTTTCCGCATCCGTATCCTCGATTCTAAGAATCAGTTTGCCGCCGGTCTTTTGAGCAAAGAGCCAATTGAAAATAGCCGTGCGCGCACCGCCGATATGAAGATATCCGGTGGGACTGGGGGCAAAGCGTACAATAACATCCTGTTTCATTTAATTTGACCTTTCTGGTTCTTCAGCAATTTCGTTGGAGAATAGGGTCCAGGATTCAAGGGTTTATTTTCTAAAGACTTTATAAGCGCCTTTAAGGTTCTTTCGATTTCTGTAATGTCTTTTTTAGTGTACCCAATTCACCTTATATTTTAAACAGAGTTCGTATGACTTTTGTCAGATTTTTAACTATCTGTAATTCTTTAGCATTTTTATGCGCCAGTTTTTGTGGAGGATCACTCGAACCCTCAAATCCTTGATCCCTTTTACCCTATGCGATTAGACTAACTCAAGTGGAGATGACTCACTTATTTTATTCAAATTAACTGCAACTAATCGGGAGGTGATCCTTTTTTTACAATGTCGGCTTCAAGCTTTTCTGCCAGATCTAAAGCGGTATTTAATGCATCGTTTATTTTAAACAATTGGACTTTAAATGTTTTGAGGGATGCAGGTGACGCCATTATAGGTGAATTGCTGAAGAGAAGTTTCTGCAGATTTTTTGCTTTACCAGACAAGCCGTCAAGTTTTTGGGCAAAGGCACCGATTTCGTCAGCCCAATTTTTTCGTTTATTTTCAGGAAAGGGGATTTGACCATGTCCAAATCCCTCTTCTAAAGCCCCAATGGCGTAATCTTCAGGATCTGCAATTATCTCATACATTTTAAGCTCCTTTAGATGGTATAAACTGAATAAATTTGTTATATTAAGACTTTTACACGTTAAAACTGAGAACGTCTACAAATTTTTTTGCTTTTAAAAATTATGGCAGTATTTTAGACTATTGAAAAAATTGTATTGGACATATATTTTAAAAAGCAGAATTTGAGTTAGAAATAATAAAAGAAAGTAGGACAAAATGAGTAACGAAATGGAATGCATGTGTCTGGAATGTGGTGTGTCGATTCATATAACTGAAGATCTTATCGTCATGGATCCTTCTGATTCCGAATCGAAAATATTAGACAGTCTGTTGATTTGTGAACTATGTGGTGGTGCGCTGAGGCTGGTGGGTAAAGCCGGGGATGAACCGTTTTATCGCCTGAAGTGATTGGGTATTGGCAGACCATTCCGTATCCCTTTAGAATGTAATGATAATTTTTCGTGAGAAATTCGGATTAAAAAAAATAGGTCTGGTATAAGTGGAAAATATCCGCCTCCTCATCTTCATGGAGAAGTATGAGCGGAGCGACGTCCATTTTGCAGCGATAGTTCGGGGATGTACCGTATAATCGGCAAATCAATGGCCGGACAGGGTAAATTGTACAGCCGGATTCATTTAAATGAGGGCAGGTGTTACCATGTGCTTTTCCGGGTTTCATGGCGTTTTTCTTTAGAAATGCTTCTATCCGTTCGTCTTCAACCCTGGTTCTTGAGGGCACACCAAAATTCCGGCAGCATTCATGGCATCCATCGGTACACATAAAGTCCGGAATGAGATTATAAATATCGTCGATTTCCATAAACCACCTTTTGGCCCCAATTTGTCATGAAATTTTTTGAGAGATCCTTTCATAAGTAATGAAAACAGTGTGTTATTATAATTTGCCCTTAAAATCAAACACATAAAAGCTTCCTAACCGCTTATGTATATGGTTCGGAACGCCAAAAAATGTCAACTGAAAAAATGATGATATCCGTAAATCAGCCTTATTTTTTCCCTTTTGTTGGTTTCTTTTGCAAAGCTTATCTTTCTGATAATTTTATAATTTTGGATAACGTACAGTTTCCAAGGGGAACCACGTGGATTACCAGAAACAGATTTAAAAGCGCCCAGGGAAGCCTGTGGATGACCGTTCCAGTGATAAAAAAAGGTCTGGGGTTTCAAAAAATCAATGCCGTGAGGATATACCATGACGACCCATGGGCAAAAAAACATTTGCTAAGCTTAAAAAACGCGTATATCAGAGCGCCATATTTCAGTGAACATCTAAATTTTTTAGAAGATCTTTTTTCAACAAAATTTGAAAAACTCATCCATTTTAACCTAAAGATTATCCGTTATCTAATGAAACAGCTTCAGGTTGACACAAATGTCATCTTATCCTCCGAGCTTGGGATTCATTCAAAAGGGGATAAACTCCTTTTGGGGATCTGCAGCAAATTGGGAGCTTCACAGCTATTGGTGCAAAAGGCTGCAAAAAAATATATTAATTCTAACAGCTTGTCAGAAGCAGGGATCAAGCTGATAGATTTTAAACCACCATCGCCGGTTTATCCGCAGCTTTGGGGAGATTTCATCCCCAATCTTTCCGCACTCGATCTTATTTTAAATTGCGGACCCAAAGCACATGATATTATGACCAACGGTTTATCCGGTTCGAATGAACAAACATGAAATTCAACGAGACAACTCCATCTCAGAAAATAGCTCTCATTTCAGCACCCTGGCCGCTTTACAATAGACCCTCAATTCAAATCGGAACATTGAAGGCACATCTGATAAAAAAATTTCCGGAGTTGAAAGTGGATGCCTATCACATCTATTTAAAGGTGGCTGAAGCCGTCGGATACAGTCGATATCAAGGCATATCCGAGCGGACATGGTTGGCTGAAAGCGTATTCGCTGCAGTGTTATATCCTGAAAGGATAGAAGGCATTAAACAATTTTTTTACAAAAAGGCCAAGGGTAAAACGTTGTTGCAGGACATGAACTTTTATTCCCTGACAAGACAGGTTCAAGAGGTTTCAGAAAAATTTATTCAAAGCATCGACTGGCGAGAATATGGTTTGGTCGGTTTTTCAATATGTCTATGTCAGTTAACAGCGTCTCTTTATTATATAAAAAAGATTAAAGAACGTTTTCCAAACCTTTTCATTGTTGTCGGGGGGTCGATGTTAACGGGAAAAGCCGCTCGAAAGATATTTAACATGTTTCCGGAGATTGATATTGTAGTAAACGGCGAGGGCGAGATCCCTTTAAGTCAATTAATTTCTTGCCTTTCAGACGCTGAGGGGAAAAAAAGAATACCTTCCGTAAAAGGGATCATCGTGCCGGAAACCGCTGAAAAAGAGACTCAGACTTCTTTTCATCAGATGAGAGATTTATCTAATCTTACCCCTCCGGACTACACGGATTACTTTGAGCTTTTGACATCATTCGGTCCTGAAAAAAAATTTTTCCCAACGTTGCCCATGGAGATATCCAGAGAATTCTGGTGGAAAAATAAATATCAAGGCCGGAAATCTAAAGGATGTGCTTTTTGTAATCTCAATTTACAGTGGGATGGATACCGGACAAAACAACCCGAACAAGTGGTTTCAGAGATTGATCAACTAACAACAAAATACAAGACTCTATCAGTGGCGTTTATGGATAACCTTTT
>JAFDCA010000439.1 GCA_019313025.1 Deltaproteobacteria bacterium | reverse complement strand
TTGTTTCAGCCGCCGGATAATTTCGTTGAGATCGGCAAGAACTCGCAAACAAAAGCGCGTAAAAGAGAACATGTCCATGGCTTTTTAGAATATCGTTCAGTAGTTTGATTTTATTTTTTTATTTGAAATACTTCGAAGATGCTCTCTTTAACGCGCTATAATTTGCCCAGACAGCTTCCCGACCTAAACGAAATCATCCGGCGGCTTATGGCCAATTGTGACTGTTATTCATTCAATTGGAACATCTTTTTGGCAACTGCTATAATTGTTTGAGTACAATTTCGTAAAACGATAAAGGTGTCAAAATGCTAAATAAGCGGCAGCAGTTCGGTAAAAAAAGCGAATCTTTGGCGGTACGCTATCTCAAAAAAAACGGATATAGAATTTTAGAGCAGAATTATCGAAACAAACTTGGAGAAATAGATATTATTGCCAAGGAAAAAAATACATTGGTTTTTATTGAGGTTAAGGCCAGAAAAACCCATGTTTTCGGTAACCCAAAATGGTCTGTAACACCTAAAAAACAGCGTAAAATCTCCATGGTTGCCCTTTACTACCTCAAGGCCTTAAAGCAGACCCATGTCAAAGCAAGATTTGATGTTGTTGCACTAAGTTCGGAAAAAGACCATCCTCGGATAGAGATCATAAAAAATGCCTTTGAACTCGCCTATGGATAGTACAAAAGATACAAAGGGTTATGGAACGCTTTACGTTGTGGCCACGCCCATTGGAAACATGGAAGATATCACCCTAAGGGCGCTAAATGTTCTCCACCAGGTTGACCTTATCGCTGCAGAGGATACACGACACACCGGAAAACTTCTGAAATACCACAATATCAAGAACCACCTGATTTCTTACCATGAGCATAATGAAAAAGAGCGAACACCGCTATTGGTTGAACGGATTGAATCAGGGGCATCCATAGCGCTGGTGTCGAATGCCGGCACCCCCACAGTTTCGGATCCGGGTTATATGCTTCTTCAAAGTGCCGTTGAAAAAGGTATAAGGGTCATACCCATTCCCGGCGTTTCTGCGGGTGTGACTGCACTCAGCATTTCCGGACTGCCCACCGATTCCTTTATTTTTATCGGATTTCCTGCCAAGAAAAAGGCAAAACGACTCAAACAGCTTCAAGAGCTTGTCCATGAAAAAAGAACCCTTATATTTTATGAAAATCCTGGACGTATTTTGACTTTTATGGAAGAACTTGCCGATGTAATGGGTGACCGGTACGGTGTTTTTTGCAGAGAAATGACCAAGCTGCACGAAGAATTTTTAAGAGGCCGTTTATCGGAACTTATAGATTCTTTATCCCATCGCCCGGTTGTAAAAGGTGAATGCACACTTCTTGTGAAAGGCTGTGAAGAGAATAAAGAGGTTCCAAAGGACGTCATTCGCGTTGAATTGATCGAAGCACTGAACAAAAAAGGTGCCAAAATATCTGAGGTTTCTAGAAATATTGCCAAAAAATACGGCCTTTCTAAAAACGAGGTTTATGGAGATGCTCTGAAACTCAAAGCTGAACGCTCAAAGGAAAAAGATTAGAAGCCTTCAATTAAGTGTCTAAAGTTGAGGTAGCGCTAACACGCTGTCAATATAATTGGCTAGATAAATCCTCAAATTTAGCTCACTTTAGTTCATTTTAGGCACTTGTAACTTTTTCGTGTTTTAATATCAAAGTCAGCATATTCGTATAAATGGAGTCTTATTGTCTTGGGTACCATGCAAAAGCATTTGATTTATCCGGTCATTCTTGTTGTTTCGGATAAAAAGCAACAACTGACGGGAAGAGAAAAAGTATCCTTTCTCAGCAGGTATGCCAGAAGGGCGCTTGAAATATCCGGTCAAAAGAGCAGGATTCAACTCGGGGATCTGAAAAAAGATGAAAAAGGTGTTCCTTTGCCCTTTAACGGGAATTACTGGTCTGTAACCCACAAAACCGGATATGTCGCCGGAGTTGTTTCCCGGGAGCTGATCGGCATTGATTTGGAAAAAATCCGTCCCGTTAAAGCAGCGCTGTATAAAAAAACAGCCGATGACAGCGAATGGGGGCTTTCAGATGCCGATAAAACCCTCCTTTTTTTTCGATACTGGACGTCCAAAGAATCGGTACTCAAGGCTTCGGGTACCGGCCTTCGAGATTTGCTGAAGTGCCGCATTCAACGGGTCATCGACGATAACCATCTTGTCATAAATTACAAAGAAAAACCTTGGCATATTGAGCATTTTTATTTCAACGGGCATATTGCATCGGTGGTTAAAAACAATGTTGATGTGGAATGGATCTTTTATGCGGACACTTCTTTGCCTAATTAAATAGTGTACATCCATAAATGAGGATGTTTGTTAAAGATCCCCCGCTGGAAAGAACGGGATAAAAAGGCATGTGAGAAAAATAACCGCAAGCATATAATGGATATTCTGAGGATTATTTTTTGAGCATAACGAAGAAATTGGGCAAAAAGACCCTTTATGGATGGACACTAAACAGGAGGATTTCATGACGGCTCCAGCCTTAGCAGATGCAGCGGCTAAGATGTTTAAACCTTTTCAGGATGAAGTATTAAAACAGCATAAAGATCAAATTCATTCCATAACCATTACCGGAAGTGCACTGAGCGATGATTTCGATCCTGTGAAATCGGATGTCAATTCCGTGTTTGTTCTTCATGAAATGGATTTAAAATTTCTTGAACTTCTGGCGCCGCTGGGGAAAACATACGGTAAAAAAAGAATTGCATCCCCGCTGATTATGACACCAAAATACATCATGAATTCTCTTGATGTATTTCCCATGGAATTTCTGAATATAAAACTGCTCCACAAAACAACATTTGGAGAAGATCTCTTTCAGGCCCTTGAAATTCATCGACCCAATCTCAGGTTACAGTGCGAAAGAGAACTGAAAGTCAGATTGATCGGGCTCAGGCAGGGGTATCTTTCTTCCTCCGGTGACGTTAACATTCTAACGGATCTATTTGTCGGTACAATTTCGGGATACATTCCTCTTTTCAGAGGTATTATCCACATTCTCGGAACGGAACCTCCTATAAAAAACGATGATGTGTTAACGGTTCTTGAAGAAGTCGCCGGTATTGATACCCGTGTTTTTAAAACGGTTTTAAAGCAAAAGAAGCAAAAAGCAAAACTAATGATCAAACAACTTAACGCTATTTTTGAAGACTATTATGCCGCGATCGAAAAGCTGGGAGATATTACAGATGGCATTCAGGACTAAATTTGTAGCGTTAATAACAATAGTTTTTATTGTTTTTACGTTTCTACCTGTTGCGCAGCCGGTAGATATTCCGGAAACCCCGCAGAGATATGTGGTTGATTTGGCCGGCATTGTCGAGGATGCGACGGAAAACCGGTTGAACGGATATCTTCAGGAACTTGAACAAAAGACCACCGCGCAAGTGGTTGTATTGACCATACCAAGTCTCGAAGGCGAGTCCATCGAAGAATTTTCAGTAACGATTGCCCATGACAAATGGAAACTGGGTCAAAAAGGAAAAGACAACGGGGTACTGTTTTTGATTGCCTTACAAGATCGAAAGTACAGAATAGAGGTCGGTTACGGGCTCGAGGGTGTACTTCCGGACAGCCTTGTGGGCAGCCTGGGCCGGGATTTATTGGTACCTTATTTTAGAAAGGGCGACTACTCAAACGGTGTTTTTGCAACCACTCTTGCCATGGCGAATAAAATTGCCACAGATGCCGGTGTCAAAATAGAAGGAATGCCCTCGATAAAATATCGTACGCAACCGACCGGAAAGGACAAGTCCATCGATCCTCTTTCCGCCATCATCGGCATTGTATTTCTCATTATAATGGGAATACTGTTTATTAAAAATCCGAGAGCATTTTTACTGTTTCTTTTATTTTCTTCCATGGGCGGCAGAAGAGGTTCATGGGGCGGTGGCGGGGGATTCGGCGGTGGTGGATTCGGCAGTTTCGGCGGAGGAGGAGGAGGATTTGGTGGAGGGGGGGTGTCCGGTGGATGGTAGTTGGGGTCCATCCAGAAATGGCCCTTTTTGTCCTGATCGGCGTTCTCCGCGGGTTTCCGGCTACGGCGTACAGACGTACGCCTCGCCGCAAACCCTTGTGCGGCCTTTATAAGAACAAAAACTGCTCATTTCTGAATTGTACACCCATTGTGTTTATTTTAAATTGCTGGATAGACACTATACAGGCATTTGAGATAGCAGATAAGGCCCTATGGTCGGAGGCTTGATCTTA
>JAFDCA010000438.1 GCA_019313025.1 Deltaproteobacteria bacterium | reverse complement strand
TATGCTTTTCTGCAATGCTAATGGGTGGGATCACGCAGGCAGAGTCTCCGGAATGTACCCCGGCCAGTTCGATATGTTCCATCACCGCGGGCACGAAGGCATCGGTACCGTCTGCAATGGCGTCCGCCTCTGCTTCAATGGCGTTTTCCAGAAACTTGTCGATTAAAATAGGCCGTTCCGGAGACACTTCAACGGCAGCGGCCACATAGTGCAACAGCATCTCTTCATCCTGAACGATTTCCATGGCGCGTCCGCCCAAAACATAAGACGGACGGACCATCAACGGATATCCGATATCCTTAGCGATTTCCATAGCCTCTTTTACGGTACTGGCCATGCCCGATTTCGGCTGGGGGATACCCAGTTTTCGCATCAATTTGCGGAACCGGTCCCGGTCCTCGGCCAGATCGATGGTTTCCGGTGAGGTTCCCAGAATATTCACCCCCGCTTCAGCCAATTCATTGGCGATGTTCAACGGGGTTTGTCCGCCGAACTGAACAATCACGCCCTCTGGTTTCTCCTTTTCATAGATGCTCAAAACATCCTCGACGGTCAACGGTTCAAAGTAAAGTTTGTCAGAAGTATCGTAATCTGTGGAAACCGTTTCAGGATTGCAGTTGACCATGATGGACTCAAACCCTTCTTCCCGAATGGCAAAGGCGGCATGGACACAGCAATAGTCAAATTCAATGCCTTGTCCGATCCGGTTGGGACCGCCACCGAGAACCATGATTTTCTTTCGGTCGCTCACAGATACCTTATCCGATGCATTATAGGTGGAATAATAATAGGCCGCGTTCTCCACGCCACTCACCGGAACCGGTTCCCATGCTTCCACCACACCCAGCTCCGTGCGTTTTTTTCGAATATCCTTTTCAGGTATCCCGAGCAACTTGGAAAGATATTTATCCGCAAAACCATCCTTTTTGGCCTGAATGAGAAGGTCATCGGGAAGCGTTCGCCCTTTATATTCAAGAATTTTTTCTTCAAGCTCAACCAGCTCCTTCATGTGTTCGATAAACCATGGCTTGATATGGGTAATTTTGTATAGTGTCTGAACATCAGCACCTTTCCGCAGAGCCTCATACATCATAAATTGCCGTTCGCTGGTCGGGGTATTCAGCATATTAAGCAATTCATCCAGGGATTTTTTATTGAAATCCAGCGCAAAACCAAGACCGTAACGATCGATTTCCAGAGAACGGATCGACTTTTGAAAGGCCTCCTTATAATTTTTGCCGAGGCTCATGACTTCTCCAACGGCCCGCATTTGGGTGCCGAGTTTGTCTTCGACGCCTTCAAATTTTTCAAAGGCCCAACGGGCAAATTTAACCACTACATAGTCTCCGGACGGTGTATATTTTTCAAGGGTTCCGTCACGCCAGTAGGGAATTTCATCCATGGTCATGCCACCGGCAAGAAGTGATGATACAAAGGCGATAGGAAAGCCGGTGGCCTTGGATGCCAGTGCCGACGACCGAGAAGTTCTTGGGTTGATTTCGATGACCACCACCCTTCCTGTATCAGGATCATGGGCGAACTGGATATTTGTTCCACCAATGACCTCGATGGCTTCCACGATGTCGTATGAGTATTTTTGAAGCCTCTGCTGAAGTTCAGGATCGATGGTCAGCATGGGTGCCGTGCAGAAAGAATCTCCGGTGTGGACACCCATGGCGTCGACATTTTCAATAAAACAGACGGTAATCATCTGGTTCTTGGCGTCCCGGACCACCTCCAGTTCTAGCTCTTCCCATCCCAATACCGATTCTTCAACCAGGACCTGGTTGACAATACTGGCCGAAAGACCCCGAGCTGCCACCGTTCGAAGTTCTTCGACATTATAAACCAATCCTCCTCCAGTACCGCCCAGACAGTATGCCGGACGAATGACCACAGGGTATCCCAGTTTTTCCGCAACCTTCTCTGCGTCTTCTACACTATTGACCGCCTGGTTTCTGGGCATCTCTATCCCAAGGCGATTCATGGTCTCTTTGAAAGCGGTGCGATCTTCACCGCGTTCAATGGCATCGACGTTTACACCGATGACCTGAACGCCATACTTATCAAGGACGCCGGCTTTGTGAAGCTCTGAAGAAAGATTCAAGCCGGACTGACCGCCCAAGTTCGGCAGAAGAGCATCCGGTCGTTCGGCCTCAATAATGTTCGTCAACGCTTCGATGTTGAGGGGTTCGATATAGGTGACATCCGCCATTCCTGGGTCGGTCATAATGGTTGCCGGATTGGAATTCACTAGTATGATTTTGTAGCCAAGACTGCGCAATGCCTTACAAGCCTGGGTACCGGAATAATCAAACTCACATGCCTGTCCAATGATAATCGGTCCGGATCCAATGATTAAAACACTTTTAATGTCGTCACGTTTGCCCATCGTAATTCCTTTCAGTTCTTTTCAGGTTAATGGATTATCGGCTCAGATTAGAAATAGCTGCTTCCATCCCAGCAGTGGGTACATAACTTTTCTTTTGGCAGTCCAATAGCGTCCACGAGATTTTCAAGCTTTTGATATTTTAAGGATGTCAGTCGTAGGCGTTTACGAATTCTGTCCACCATGGCCTTGTTCTTTTCTGAACTTGACGTTGCGTATTCATGTAAAAATTTATCATCTGTGCCTTCAAGCTCTTTGATTGCTTTTCGTCCTGCAAGATCAAGGGTCGATCGCGATGCCGAAAAGTTGAGAAATTCACATGGATAAATCAGGGTGGGACAGGCTGGACGCATGTGCACTTCCAAAGCCCCTAAATCGTATAAAATCTGAATATTGTCCTGTAGTTGTGTCCCCCTGACAATAGAGTCGTCACAAAAGAGAATCTTTTTTCCTTCGATGAGTTCTCTGATGGGGATCAGTTTCATCTTAGCCACAAGATCTCTGAAACTCTGGTCCTGAGGCATGAAGCTTCTGGGCCATGTCGGTGTATATTTTACAAAAGGCCTTACATAGGGGATTTTTTTCTCATTGGCATAACCAAGGGCGTGCCCGGTTCCCGAATCCGGAATACCGGCGATAAAATCGACTTCGGTGTCGTCCTCTCTTCCAAGAGCAGCGCCGCATCTGTTTCTTACAGATTCAACATTAATATTTTCATAGTTTGAAGCAGGATAACCATAGTACACCCACAAAAACGCACATATCTGCATCTTTTTTTCGGGTTCCTTTTTCTGTTCGCACCCTTCAGCGGTCATGAAGACAATCTCACCAGGTCCCAGATATTTTTCAATTTCAAAATCCAGGTTCAAAAATGCACACGTTTCGGAGGAAGCGGCATAAGAACCGTCTTTGGCACCAATAACGATCGGCGTTCTCCCCAATTTATCCCGTGCAGCATAAACACCTTTTTCCGTAAGCAGAAGCATCGAACAGGACCCTTTAATCAGTTCTTGGGCATGCTGTATGCCTTCTTCGAAAGAATCTTTTTCACAAATTAATGTTGCAGCTGTCTCCGTTGGACTTAAATCCCCACCACTTGTTTCATAAAAATGGATTTTTTTTCTAAAAGCTTTTTTGACAAGCTCGTCAATGTTATTTATTTTGCCCACGGTAACAATGCCAAACCTCCCCAAATGAGATCTGAAGATCAACGGCTGTGCATCGTAATCACTGATAACTCCGATCCCTTGGTTTCCAAGAAGCTTGGGAAGATCCGATTCAAATTTGGACCTAAAATAATTACTTTCAATGTTATGAATGGAACGAGAGAAGCCTTCAGAATTTTTTGTGGCCAACCCTCCTCGTTTGGTCCCAAGATGAGAATGATAATCCGTTCCATAAAACAGATCATTGGTACAATCATCTTTTGATACAACGCCAAATATTCCCCCCATGTAACCCCCTTTAGCAATTGCATTTGCATACGGTGCATTTCAAATCGGATATGTCACTTTGTCTCAGAGCTAAAATATTTTTTTTCTCTCGCTATAGTTGTTCTAAATCAAAAATTCAACCTTTAAGTGACACTAATTTTTTTAACCCAAATTCTTTGATGTTGTTTAAAATGAAGCGTATTTTTTGAATAAAACTCAAATAATCAAAATTTTATGTTGACAAACAAACTCATGGCATTTATTTTTATTTCTCACATAAAAACGCACAAGGTTGTGCAACAACAATCCGGAGTTTTTCAAGACAAAGACGTCGTTTTCCATAACAAGTGGATGAAGGCGTCTTTTTTTATTGCACTGTTCTGTCATCACAAACTTGTTATTCGGGGTCAAACAATAATGCATTTAGGTGCGCGAAAATGACTAAAAACTTTAAACCTAAAATAACACTGTTTCATTGTATCAACGCATTCGGCGATGCTGACGAATTTGCCTTGGACGACAAGAATACGTGTGAGATTCACACCGTCAAGATGCCTTGTTCCAGCATGGTCAAGGATGTTTTTTTGCTTCGAGCCTTTGAAGCCGGGGCTGACGGAGTCATTGTAATGGTATGTCCCGAAGGGCAGTGCCGTTATCTCGAAGGCAACATACGGGCAAAAAAACGCGTGGCATGGGTCCAACATCTGCTGGATGAAATCGGACTCGACGGTCGACGCTTGTTTTTAGACAATATGGCTTCCGGAGACATCGCAACAGTTAATCAAACAATGGAAAACGTATTGAAAAATCTGGCCGTAATAGGTCCCAATCCGGCCGTATGAATGGAGTCGATCAATGATAGTTGGAGAACAAAAATCCATATCGGAAATCAAGACAATCATCGCACCCTATAAAAGAATTCTGATTATGGGATGCGGCACCTGTGTAAAAACCTGTTTTGCCGGAGGTGAGGACGAGGTGGCTGTACTTGCATCTTCTTTAAGACTGGCCTGCAAAAAAGACGGTAAAGAAATCCACATTGAAGAATTTACTGTTGAGCGCCAATGTGAAGACGAATTCATCCAAGAAGGGGCACCGGCCATCTCCAGAAACGAAAGTGTACTGTCTCTGGCTTGTGGTGCCGGTGTCCAAGCGCTGGCCAGACGGTTCGTCAAAACCCCGGTACTTCCGGGAGTCAACACCACCTTTATCGGTGTTCTGGAAAAACAGGGGGTCTTTACCGAGGAATGCGCCGGCTGCGGTGATTGCAAACTCGCCATATTCGGCGGAATTTGTCCGGTGACCCGTTGTGCCAAAAAACTCTTAAACGGTCCGTGCGGTGGATCACAGAACGGTAAATGCGAAGTCAATCCCGAAACCGATTGTGCCTGGCAAATGATCATCGAACGACTTAATATATTGGGTCAAATGGAGAATTTACGGGTCTATGTTCCCCCCAAAAACTGGCAAACCAGCCTTTCAGGCGGCCCAAGAAAAATGGTAAGAGAGGATCACATGATATGAGCGAAAAACCTATGAGCAGGCTGCAGGAAATTTTAGCAAAAGGAGAATTTGCCGTTACCGCAGAATGCGGTCCGCCACGGGGGTCAAATCCTGAAGTCATCCGTAAAAAAGGCGAAGTATTAAACGGATATGCGGATGCCGTTAATGTCACCGACAACCAGACCGCCATTGTGAGAATGTCCAGCATTGCAGCATGTGCGCATCTCTTGCAGATGGGTCTGGAGCCGGTGATGCAAATGGTCGTCCGGGATCGAAATAGAATCGCATTGCAATCGGACATTATGGGGGCTTATTCATTGGGTATCAGAAATATTTTATGCCTTTCAGGAGATCACCAGAGTTTCGGCAGCCAGCCGGATGCCTTGAATGTTTTCGATATTGATTCCATGAATCTCATCCGGACTGTTCAAACCATGCGGGATGAGGGCAAAGACATGAGCGGTTTTAATTTGAATGATCCCCCCCGAATGTTCATCGGTGCCGCGGCCAATCCGTTTGCCGACCCTTTTGAATTTCGCGTGATTCGCCTGGCCAAAAAAATCGATGCGGGTGCTGATTTCATTCAAACCCAGTGTATCTATAATATGGATCGCTTCAAAGAATGGATGAAAATGGCCCGGGAAGAAGGCCTAACCGAAAAAGTCTATATTTTAGGCGGCGTTACCCCCTTAAAATCCGCCGGTATGGCAAAATTTATGAACAACAAGGTCGCCGGAATGGATGTGCCCGAAGCGTTGATTAATCGGATGGCGGACGTTCCCAAGGAAAAGGCGACGAAAGAAGGCCTTAAAATATGTCTGGAAACCATTGCCGAACTCCGTGAAATTGAAGGGGTGCATGGGGTTCATATCATGGCCATCGAATGGGAGGAAATTGTTGGAGAAATTGTCGAATCGGCCGGCTTGATGCCAAGACCCTGAGAATTGATGATTTTTGATTAATGTTGGAGAGTTAAATGCCCAAAAAGTATCATATACCCATTAAAACCGCTAAACCAAGACACCATCCCATCGGCAAGTATGCCACGGTTGAGTTCCGAGAGGACTGCGCCGGCAGCTGCAGAGAGTGTGTGAAGAAAAAATGCGTTTACGGTATTTTCAAGGATAACTACCTTCACATGAGCACCATGGGCGAACCTGAGTACCTATATGCCTGTCACAGTTGTTTTCGTTGTGTCCAGGAATGCACAAGAGGCATTTTTTCCCGGGTGATAAATCCGGAATACCGTACGTTGGGAGATGAGTATTGGCGTCCCGATATTATTCACAGACTCTGGTATCAGGCCCATACCGGAAAGATTCCGGTTTCAGGGGCGGGTTATCGAGGCCCGTTTGTATCCGCCGGTTTCGATTCCATGTGGACTGACATGTCCGAAATTGTTCGACCCACAAGGGACGGCATCCACGGCCGGGAGTATATCAATACCTGTATCGAAATTTCCCGCAGGATATCCCCTTTAAAGTTTAATGACGATATGTCCTTGGCCTCAAAAGCACTTCCGATTCTGGAGATTCCAATACCTTTAATGTTTCAGATACCGGAAAGCCTGATTGTCAATCAACCGATTATTGAATCAGCGGTCAAGGCAGCCCAAGTTCTCGGCACCTTGCTGATCATTCGACCTGAAGATTATTCAGATAAGCTTTTACCCTACGCCCGAAACCTGATTCCCAGTCTGACTTGTAACAATACCATGGATTACCAGGCTCTTATTCTCAACAGTCGTGTGGCTGAGCTGGCTTTTGACACAACTATCGAAGATGCCATTCATAACATCCGTAAAATAAAACCGGATATTGTTCTGATGGTCCGTATTCCCATGGATGCCGATGCTGCATCCCGTGCTTTGAAACTTTCGGCGTTAGAAGTGGACACCCTTCATATTTTTGCAGACGAATACGGTAACGAACTGAATGCCGAACATCCCCGGTTTTTAAAGGAAATGATTCGAGAGATTCATCTAAAGCTAGTAAATGGTTTTGTCAGACAAAGAATCAACCTCGTATTTTCGGGTGGCATCGCCATGGCCGAGCATATGGCCAAATCCATCATTTGCGGTGCCGACGGTGTTATTGTGGACGTCCCGTTGCTCATCGCTCTGGAATGCAGATTGTGTTACCGTTGTCGAAAAGATCTGTCATGTCCTGCAAAAATAGACAACACCATCGATCCCCAATGGGGCAGTCAGAGAATGATTAATCTGATGGGTGCATGGCACAACCAGCTCATTGAAGTGATGGGCGCCATGGGAATCCGAGAGGCCAGAAGGCTCAGGGGTGAGGTCGGCCGGTCCATGTGGTTTGAAGATCTGGAAATGGAAAGTTTCGGCCCCATCTTCGGTAAAAGAAAAATAGCAGGATTAAAATAAACCATGAAAAAAAATAACATTCACTTTCAATTCCCAAAAACCGTTCAGGTACCGGATCGATTTCGTAATCCCATTGGCAAATATACAATTCGGCGAAATGCCCGATGTATCTCATGCGGGTTGTGCGCCCAGCTGTGTCCTTATGGGGTGCATCCGCGATATGACATCTACTCAAAACCTTTGCGCCCCAAGGATTACAAATGTATCGGTTTTAAATGCAAAGAAAACGATTTTTTCTGCATAGATCGTTGTCCGGAACAGGCCCTGACACTTCGGCGCAATCCGATTCTGGAAACATTAGGAGATTATCGCTGGACGTCAGAGATGCTCATTGCACACTGGGAAATGGCGGAAACCGCAAACCTTCCCGTTGTCGACCTGGAATACAACCTCGGCAATTCAGGCGGCGGTTTTGATAAAATCCGATTCAAAACACCGGACCCGGATGACTACCTTAACCTCGATGATGAGGACATCGACACCAGCATTGTATTGAACAAACGCGGCGACGGAAGACCAGAGCTGGTCAACGGCATCCCCTGTTACGGCGGCGGCATGTCCTACGGCTCCACTGCACTATCGGTCATGGTGGCTAGAGCACGGGCAGCGAAGCTGCTGAATACGTTGACCTGCACCGGAGAAGGCGGTTATCCCCTTGAATTGCTCCCATATGCCGAGCATGTCATTACTCAAATCGCCACGGGTTTATTCGGGGTCAGAGAAGAAACCATTTTGTTTTCCCCCATGGTGGAATTCAAATATGCTCAGGGTGCCAAGCCTGGATTGGGTGGCCACTTGCTGGGCGATAAAGTAACCCCCGAAGTTGCTGCCATGCGGGAAACGGTGGTGGGAAATGCCTTATTTTCACCGTTTCCTTTCCATAGTGTCTATTCGGTGGAAGATCATAAAAAGCATGTGGACTGGGTAAAGGAAATCAATCCGCGCGTATTGGTTTCCGTCAAAGTCTCCACCCCAACGGATGTGGATATGGTGGCAGTGGGCAGCTACTATGCCGGAGCCCATGTGGTTCATTTAGACGGCAGTTACGGCGGAACCGGCGCTGCGCCGGATA
>JAFDCA010000437.1 GCA_019313025.1 Deltaproteobacteria bacterium | reverse complement strand
TAAACTTATTGGGGTCCCCCTTGAGACAATGCGAAACTGGATCCAGAACGAAACCATTAGGAAACAACTTATGCGTTACTGTTTTGACAACCACTTAAGCATTGATGAGGCATTTTTTGGAGATCCCATTTACAGCAAAGAGCGATGTGAGCAGTGTAAGAAGAAATCTACCTGCTCAATTTATCGGAAAGAACAGCTAATTCCTGTTCAAATTGAGGAAAGCGGCAATAAACTGGACATTATTACTACCACTGCAGGGAAGGCCCAGTTGCTATGCGAGTTATACAGCAATGATACCTTAAAATCCAGTTTCTCCTCCGATATAAAGGATGTTGACAAAATTATCTTTCAGTTACGATAATAACATTTTAACTTTAATATTTTATCCTACCCAACTCATTAATGAGAAACTATGTGACTTAATAGGATAAATTTACTATTATTAGTGAAAAGAATGGGATTTATCTATTGCATCTGTTAACCTTCAAAGAGAAGTGAAAATGGAATGGAAAATAAATTCTATCGGCACCATTTATTCACCATTTAAAAATAAAGAGGATTGTCCTATTCAAGGTAACGTACAACCCGAAAGCAAAGGTACGGTCGAAGTCTTTGAAGAATATGTTGAAGGGCTAAAAGATATTGAGACCTTTTCTCATATCATGCTCTTGTATATTTTAGATAGAGCTGGTGAAATCAAATTATCAAGACCGACATTCCTTGATGATAATCCACATGGTGTTTTTGCTTCCAGGCATCCCTGTCGTCCTAATGGAATTGGTATATCAACGGTCAAATTGTTAAAGCGTAACGGTAATATCCTTGAAATCAGTGGAATTGATATTTTAGATGAGACACCATTAGTAGATATTAAACCATATGTACCCCGCTTTGATTATTTTCCCGAGGCAAACAATGGTTATGCAGGTTCATTAAAATTAAGACCTAAACCACCAGGAATAGAGTAAATAAAAGATGAACAGATGGCGTGGTTTGTATGCCCACACCTTAATTTTTAACACCCTTTCCAAAGATATATTGTGGTGCCTCAATCGGGGTAAAATAACAAAAGTTAACAAAAAGTATGCGGTCGGCCGTGAAACAGAATATTATTTAAGTTATCATACTCCGGGGGGGTTGGAGAACTTAAATTGGTGTGTGGATTGGTGTGAGAAAATATTCCAAAATCTGCTAAAGTGAGAATGATTATATTTCAAATAATTAACTAATTTCAAGGAGATAAGGAAACCCAGGGGTTTTGACTCTTAATCAGTAGATCGAAGGTTCGACTCCTTCACGGCCCACCAATTACCATTTATTTATTGGGTAGTTAGTAATACACGTACTGGCTACCTATTTTTTTGTAGTCACTTATGTGTCGATTTATATGTAAGTTGTGTGAGTACCAGTTTTCAACTTCTTATAAAATCCTCATAGTCTTAAACAGGTTAGGAGCCATGGTAACTGACTAAGAATCTGTAGGTTCAGAGTTCTAACACCAATGTAGGCACCCAGATTAATATAAAAAAACAGGCGGTTAACAGTAATGCAGCTAGTCCCAATCTTTACAAATTTACTATTTTGTGTTACAGAATTTTCGAAGGTATTCTAAGAATTCTAAATCTAATTAGGGTACCTGCACACTTGTTCTCCGGCCGTTTCATAATACTTGCACCAGTACAGCAATCCTTTTTTCATGCTTGAACTATTAACAGCTAACCAAAAGAAGAAGCAAAGATGAACGATTCAGCAACATTTCCTTCAAGAGAAATTATATCTATGGATAGTGCTAACGGAAGAAAACTATGCAGCTTGTGTGGTTTGTGTATGGTTAAGGCATGGCCTGCAAAGGAGGGGATTGAGGGATGCGTTTTTACTCTTGGCTGGCTGGGGGACCAGGAAATGAAAGTTTTTGGGAGGGAACGTTCCACGGACAACTATGATGAAATGCTGTTTGGCATAAGTAGAGAACAGTTTGTCGCTCGGATGAAAAATCCACTCCCAACGGGCCAATTCACCGGCATTATAACGAATATCGCAAAAAAGGCCTTTGAAATAGGTCTGGTTGATGCAGTGGTAACCCTTCACCGCAGCAAAGACGACTACCTTTATCCGCAGCCGGTTCTTGCCCGTTCACCTGAGGCAATTCTCGCCGGTGGTGGCAGCAAACCCGTTTTAGCCTCTCCCCTCGTTTCTTTGGAAAAGGTTTTGCAGGAAGGGATAGCCAAAATTCTGGTGATCGGCACATCGTGCCATGTTCATAACTTCAGGGAATTTAAGCGGCGTTTTTCCTATCTTAAAAATGTAGAGGCCTATGTTGTTGGCATTCCCTGTACAGACAATTCTGATCCCAAAAAATTCAGATGGGTTCTCTCAAAGATTTCAAGTTCACCTGAGACGGTCCGTTTCATTGAATTCATGCAGGACTTCACCGTACATTTAAAACACGAAGACGGCCGGCTTGAAAGGGTGCCTTTTTTCAGTCTGCCCAAGGAGCTTTCCCGCACGGAAATTTTCCCACCGAGCTGTCGAAGCTGCTTTGACTACATGAACAGCCTTTCTGATATAACCGTCGGCTATTTAGGTGCACCGCTTGATGTGGAGAAAATGTATCAGTGGGTTGTTGTAAGGACTGATAAAGGGGAAAAACTCCGGAACCTCATTGCAGATGATCTTGAAACATGTGAAGAGACATCCGAAGGTGATCGCACCATGGGAGTACAACAGTACATTCATCACCTTTTGGAAAGAATGTCTCAGGATGACAAAGCACAGCAGAAATCGGGAGCAAGTATGTCGATCGATGAAGGATTCCAGCTTGCCGAATACCTTTACAGCACAGGACCACGGGGGCTTGAGTTTGCCCGTTACGGCATTGAGACACACCTCATTCGAAACTACTACTACGTAAAATCAAGTTATCCTGACCTGCTTGGTACTCTGGTACCAAAACACACCTATCACATCTTGCAAAAATATGATTTGGAGCCATAACAGGGATATTATTTTACATGAGCCCTTTCATGGGAAAAGAAAATGAGCCCTCCTGTTGGATTAGACTTTATATCGAAGAAAAAAAATGAGTGGATTTATGAATGCCCCCTCTGCGATTAGCGCTATTAGCCCACTAGATATTGAGGTGATTTTTATGTAAAAAAAAGAATCCGAAGAGAAACAAAAATAATCAGCATTTTTGTTTCAATTTTGCTCCGGGCACTTTTTTCTTGACAATAACGTTTTTTTGAGGTAAATAAAAAAACCCCGCTCATAAGTATACTTCTTTCAGAAGTATTCTGTTAAAATACTTGGGTTTTTTTAAGTTATGAAATTAACAAAAAGTTTTCACCATATCCTGTACATTCTCGCCTTCATTTATTTAGTGATGTGCCCTTCTGTACACCAGTTGGGTGATATAGTCAGGCATGATTTTACACCCCAAGTTTTTAAACAGGTACAGCAAAAAACCTTCAAAAAAGAATTAAATTTTAATCCATTTCAGCTTAATAACCGAATCCAGACTGTTGATTTTGGCCAGATTCAAATATTAAGCGTTGTTAAACTGACTCCATCATCACTTCCAGCTTTAGACCTTTCTGCTTTATCCACGGTTAGACTCATCTTATGAGTTTCATTCCTTAACACCCCACACTACCTTCATGGGCAAGGATTAGATGTTTTGAAAAAGATTATAGTCAACTCTAATTCCTGTTGAATAACATTTCTGTTTTAATTAGACAAAACATACATAACTGCCTCTTTTATTTGCAGTACTGGGACATATGTCAGTTCTTCAATCAATACCGTGTTGTTTTTTAATACCTTGCTTTTGATTGTAAATGAAAATTTTTCAAAAGGAATATAAAAATGAAAATCTCAATTACGGCTCGAAGAAAAAACAATTCGTTTAAAAAGTGTATATTTTTCCTGCTAGCTATTTCCTTATTAATCCCAGTTTATGTATCTGCTGAAGAGGATATTACACCTAAAACATTGATTATCTATTACTCCAGAACAGGAATAACAAAACTTATCAGTGAAACACTGAATAAACAGATTAATGCTGACCTCCTCGAACTCAAAGATCCTAAAGATCGGTCCGGAACCTGGGGATATCTTAAATCAGCATATGAGGCTTTTCGTCATCAACACTCTCCCATTGAACCTGAACAGCCAGACATATCACCTTACTCACATATTATAATTGCCTCCCCGATTTGGAGCTGGAATTTGTGTACTCCCGTACATACCTTATTTGAAAAAAACAGATTTGATGGGAAAAAACTGGTTCTCATCACCACGGCAAATATCCACATTATGAAATATGAACCTTACGGTGATGATGCATCATTTATAAAAAGGTTTTTAAGAGATTATCTGAGGGAAAAAAGAGATGCAGCCGTAAACGAGGTTGTCAATGCAGGCGGAGAATTTATCGGGCACTATCACTTTGAAACAAAGGCAAAAACTGATGAGGAGCTTATAGCCGAAACCATGAAATGTGCTGATTATGTCAAGGGAAAACTCGCAAAACAAAGCGAACTCTAACTAGCATGAAATTTTTTTAAAAATTTGTTAACCGGAAGGAGATTAAGATTGTGTCAAAGAAGAAAAAAGGGAAACGTGCAAATGATGCCAAAGTATTAATTGTTGGTGCTAATGGTCATTTGGGTCACGTTGTCGTTGAAACTGCCTTAGAAAATAATTACCAGGTTCGTGCTGCTGATACCAGGACAGATCATCTGGATGCAATGAAACAT
>JAFDCA010000436.1 GCA_019313025.1 Deltaproteobacteria bacterium | reverse complement strand
GCCGCGGGGTTGTTTATTTATATAATTATTATTTTATTTAAATAAAGAAAATATTATTATAATTAATATATTTTACTTTAATTATAATTTTAGCTATAAATTTATTAAAATAATGATTTATTGCTTATTTTCTTTTTATATTTATATATTTCCGAGGCCTCTACACCACCGCATAATATTCCCGGTACCACTCTATAAACTTTTGGATACCGGTGGTAATGGGTGTTGCCGGCTTAAATCCCACATCCGCTATCAGATCATCCACATCCGCATAGGTGGCGGGCACATCACCGGGTTGAAGATCGCGAAACACCTTGCGTGCTTTGCGGCCCAGCGCATTTTCAATCACCTCGATGAATTCAAGCAGCTCAACCGGATTGTTGTTGCCGATGTTATAGACTTTATATGGGGCATAGGAAGTGCCCGGATCGGGGTCATCCCCCCGCCACTTGGGGTTGGGTTCGGCAAGTCTGACCATTACCCGGACAACCCCCTCTACGATATCATCGATATAGGTAAAATCCCGCTGCATTTTGCCATGGTTAAATACCTGGATCGGTTTATTCTCCAAAATCGCCTTGGTAAACAAAAAAAGCGCCATATCCGGCCGTCCCCAGGGTCCATAAACGGTAAAAAACCGGAGTCCGGTACAGCTCAACCCGTACAGATGGCTGTAGGTGTGCGCCATCAGCTCATTGGCTTTTTTGGTCGCCGCGTACAACGAGACCGGATGATCGACGTTGTGATGAACTGAAAACGGCATTGCGGTGTTCGCCCCGTATACCGAACTGGATGAAGCAAATACCAGGTGCTTCACATCGTTATGTCTGCAGCACTCGAGGATATTGACAAATCCGACCAGATTCGAGTCCACGTATGCATGAGGATTTTCAAGGGAGTATCGGACACCGGCCTGGGCGGCAAGATTGACGACCCCATCGAAATGACTGCTGTTAAAAAGTTCATTCAGGCTGTTGCGATCGGCCAGATCCAATTTAGCAAAGGTGAAATTAGGATCTGGTAATATATTTTCCAAACGGGCCTCTTTGAGCCGCACATCATAGTAAGGATTCAAATTGTCGATACCCGTAACTCGAATACCATCGTTTAACAGTCGCTGACACAAATGAAATCCAATAAATCCGGCTGCCCCGGTTACCATTACATTTTCGAATTCAGAATCCATATTATTTCCCTTTTCAAAAGGTTTCAGGTGTCGGGTGTCAGGTGTCAGCCCAACCGCCGGCTAAAAAAACAGTCGGTCTGATCGGAAAAAAAATTAATGTAGTAAAATTCCCAGATCTCAAGCACCAAATTTCAACATTCAATGACCGAAACAATTTCCGCTCTATGCCTATGCTCCATACTTCATGCCCTTTGCTATTTTTTCCGCATTCGCACTTCCGCCTTCCAGTCACTTCCGAATTTCGAACTCACTTATCTCCCGACCTCTGTCTTCCGTCATCCGCCCTTTATACCAGTCAAACGTCATCTCAAGTCCCTGCTCCAGGGTAAAATCGTTTTTAAAATTGAGAATTGATCGGGTTAATTCCATACCTGCAACAGAGTGTAAAATGTCTCCGTTCCTTGCAGGTTCATACTTCGGCGCTAACCGTTGTCCGCCCAATGAAACAATCAATTCCCAGAGTCGATTGATAAGGACATAGCTGCCGGAACCAATGTTTAACACATTTCCCGCTAGATTATCCGCACCGGCGGCCAGCAGATTGGCCTTGACCACGTCTTTAACATACACAAAATCTCTGCTCTGATTACCGTCGCCATATATTACCGGTACCTGGTTTGATGCCGCTTTGGCCATAAATATTGAAATGACCCCTGAATAGGGAGAGGAAGGGTCCTGGCGAGGTCCATACACATTAAAAAACCTGAGGCTGACGGTTTCCAGTCCAAAAAGTTCGAAATACACCCGCGCGTAGTGTTCAGCAGACAGTTTATGGACCGCATACGGGCTTGCAGGCCTGGGTGTCATGGTCTCAAGTTTGGGCAAGCGGGGGTCATCACCATAAACTGCACATGAACTGGCGAGGACCACTCGTCGTACATTCTTTGCACGAGCTGCTTCCAGGACATTTAGCGTTCCAATATCATTAATCATTGTAGATTCAACCGGATTGCTGATCGTCTGTTGCACCGCCACCACGGCAGCAAGATGAAAAATAACATCACAGCCTTCAGCGGCCTTCTCCAGCATCTCCAGTTCGCGGATATCGTTTTTATAAAAAGTAATTTGGTCCGTTAGGGGTCCCAGGTTTAAAAGATTTCCAGTGGATAGATTATCCAGGACCGTTACCTTGCACCCGACAGACACAAGAGCTTCAACAAGATGAGAGCCGATAAAACCGGCGCCGCCCGTGACCAAGGCATTTTTAAAGTCAATCTGCATATGTTTTCCTCTGAGTCTTAGAGACTTAATTGTGGACTATTTGCATTTTGTGCAAAAACATTTTCGCCACCAAGACACCAAAGCACAAAGATTAATTTTTACAAACAGTTTTGCTTTATGTCTTTAATGCCTTCTATGATCTTAACCCTGAACGGTGAACCCTGAAACTGTAAACGATTACCTGTAGACTTTCCGACAACCTGAGCCTATGTTGAATGTAATTAGGCATTTTAACTCAGATAAGAAAAGATTTCCACAAATAAAATTCTCGCAACAGTTCGGCCACGAAGACATGAGGTCACAAAGAAAAGATATAAATTTCAAAACAATGTAAAAGGATTCACGTGTCTTGTTTAGGCTAATGTGTTTCACGAACTTACTATTTCTTGACTTTGAAGTCTGGAGGATCTAAAGTTTAATGGGGGAGATAAGGACAGAAAAAAAATGAACTCACATATTCAAATCAAACTATTTGCAGGCTTGCAACCCTTCATGCCGCCATCGGGAGAAAAGTATCTAATTAATCCGGGCATCAGCATCCGCAATTTACTGGAGCAATTGAACATACCCCAAGAGAAAGCCAAACTCATTTTCATTGACGGCATCAAGGCGAATCTTTCTTCTACCTTGGCTGGAGGTGAACGGGTCGGTATCTTTCCTCCCGTGGGTGGCGGATAACCAAGTACACCGCTTCCGGCCCGCAGCGGCCGAGTCCCATAAGCGCAAATTATTTTTTCACCGGAGGACTGCCGAGGTTTACTGAAAAAGATGAACATTGAACACGCGAACGTCCAGCATCGAATGTTGAATGGGAAAAGATGAAGAAACAGAAATTGGATCAGTATACTCGCATCCATAAACAGGGAGAAATATATGATGAAATTCAAAAAACGGTGGATATTCACAATCCCGGCACTGGCACTTGCATTTTTTGCAGGTGCCTGCACGCCCAAACCATTCTTAAAAGTGCAGTATCAACTGCCATCGCCGTCAAACACACTGGAAGCTGAAAAGGTAACCCTCGCTGTTTCCGACATGAGGGGCAAAAAGGCCATATTAACCGAAAACGCTAGGAAATCCTTGAAAAACTTTAACGAAACCTTTTCCCTGGTTGTCCTGCATGAAGACGGTAGCGGGGATTTAATCGGTGTCTATGATCTTGTTTCGCTCCTAACCGAAGTTTTCCGGCAGCGCTTGAAAAATGAAGGTGTTCACGTGGCTGCGGTTGCCGATAACGTATTGTCTGAACTCAAAATTGAAGTAACGGAATTTCAGCTCGACTCTACCAAAGGAAAATGGGTCGTCAGTATGAACTACCGCGCCGGTCTTTTTGATAATGAAAGGCTTCTTTCGAAGGAGTCAGTCAGTGGTGAGGCAGAACGTTTAAGCGTGACGGGCAAGAGTGATGCCGAAAAAATTCTGGGTGAACTCCTCAGCGACATGGCGAACAAATTGAATTTGGTGAGGCTGTTTCAACAGGCCCGACAATAGCGATTATATTTTCAAATTTTCCTTCGTCGGTCTTTACGAACCCGCCGGTCGTTCTTAAAGGAAAGGGACACGATCACCCCATCCCGGACACTTTTTCGTCGATCCTGTTTGTTTTTCCGTTTGTCTTCATTTTTTTTCTTTTTAGGGGTATTGGCTGGACTGTTTTTTGAAATTCCGTTCGCATTAATTTTTGTGGTAGACCCGATAGCAATTTTCATAATGGGAAGCTCCTCGAAATGAATGGATATTTTAATTCGTTTTTCAGAACAATTTCAACAAGTGTTCAATTTTTTGCTGGTTTTCACTCGTTTCAGCGATAATTGCCTGAAGATCTTTTTCGGACACATTTATCCTTTTCAACGCATCGCTGTAAAACCTGTAGCTTAGCCCATCGGTTCCGGAACAGATCCCCATCATCATGCAAATGATGTCGGCCAGATAAATCAATGTCGTTTCGAGATCCTGCCGTGCAGATTCATCCTTCAAGTGATGGTGGCGGATGGTATAAATCAGTTTTTCACTAAAAGACCATTTTTCCCCCACCAGCGCACCCAATTCTTCGTGGTTCATACCGATGACATTTTTCTCGGCATCATTAAAGCTATAGCCCTGGGAGTGCACCAGGATATTAATTTTTTCAAATGAAAACGCATCGAAGCGCCCTAATATCAATTTGCCGATATCTTTCAATAATGCGGCCGTATAGATGAGATGCTTATTTTGAGAAGCCCCGCAGCGGTGCGCAAGGCTTTTGGCAACATGTGCTGAGGTAACAGCATGACGCCAGAGTTCACCTTCCCCCAAGCCGTAACCTTCCAATCCTTTTTTGAAGGTACCCGATACACTGTTGGTTAAAACAATTTCGATAATTTGATCCAAACCGAGCCAAGCAACAGCTTCCTTTACTGATTCCACCTTCCGGGGAAGGCCGAAATAGGCGGAATTGCAAATCTTCAACAAATTCGCAGTCAGGGCCGGATCCTTGATAATGAGATCGGCAATCTCGGCCAGCGAACTATCCGGGTCCTCGGACTTGGTCATAATTTGAGAAGCAATCGCCGGAATCGGTTCAAGCAGATTTATCTGTTCAACGATGCCTTTGAGGTTGGTCATAACTTTTTCTCTTCTTCTCCGAATGTCCTGATGATGCTCCTGCCACTCCCGATTTCCAGGCTAATGGTTCTA
This sequence comes from Deltaproteobacteria bacterium, assembly GCA_019313025.1. The sequence continues at coordinate 1,234 of JAFDCA010000436.1, read as the reverse complement.
CTTTGGGTCCCGCCGCTGGCTTCATGATGAATCTTTATGTCATAGCCATCCAAACAGGTTTTGAGTGCTTCCAAATTTTTTTGGCCGATGTTGAAAACCCCTGTCTGATCCATGACATGAGCAGCGCCGGCAATGACGACTTTCAGATTCTCAGCCTTAGCTCCCTGCTCAAATAGCGCCTTTAAAAAGGCTGTTATCCCCGTATCGGCAAACATATAGGGGGTTTTAGCGGGATTGCTGCCATTGGCCTTGGTGGAATCCGGCAGAATAAAATTTAAAACCCCACCGACACCACCCACCGGATCGTGGATCGTCATCCCGATTCCGGAGCCGATGGAAAATGCTACCAGGGTTTCCACCGGATTGCTGCTGATCTTCATTTCAGAAAAATTAACGGCGGTCATCGAAGAAACCGCATTTGCATTTCTTTGATTCTTTGCCATGATTTCATCCTCAATGCACGTTATATTCCATCACCGAATAGAGACATGTACGGTTCACATCGATGGCAGATAATGCCAAGGCATATATCGGTATTTCGAACCAAGGACTTGAGCAGGTGAATGGAAAAAAATTATATATAAAAACTGCATGGATGGGGGGATATTGTGCTGATGATTATATTTTTGCCGATAATACTGACCTGTAAAATCCCGTCAATTGATATGAACATCGGAAACACGGACTACGAAAAGGAGGAAAAAAGCAGTTACCTACTTGCCTTTAATTTGACTATTGCTTTTAACAGGAATAGACCTTAGATTAGTGGTTGAGGAAACTTTTGCGTGCTATACATAAATCGGCTCAGGAACGGCCGGCAAAAAATTATTGTTGTCGCTCGACTTTAAAACTGACGCCAAAATTGATATCAGGGAGAAATGATCTTATGATAAAATGAATCCTTCTCGGCTTGGGGGGAACCCCTTTTACCAATGTTACGATTGAAAGAGCCGTTGAACTCGCAAAAGCTCATGATGCCCTCATGACGGGCGTGACGGTCGTGGACACCAAGCAACTCACGCAGGTTGGACCCGTTCCTTTAGGCGGGGGGGCCTACGCCACAAAGCTTTGCGAGCAACGTCTTGCTGTCACTGAGGAGCGGATCGAGGAAGCAATTAAAAAATTTCAAAAAAAATGTGAAGAATCAAATATCCTTACAAAAATAGAACGTGAAACCGGCGACCTCTTTGAATCAATGATTGCCTATGCACGCTATAACGATGTAACCATATTC
>JAFDCA010000435.1 GCA_019313025.1 Deltaproteobacteria bacterium | reverse complement strand
CAGGGTATTCATGATGTCATGCTCTCTTTCAAATTTAAATGACATCAGAAATACGATCACCATAATCACCGCCCGTTGGGTGGACGGCGACATTCCTGAAATAAAACCATACACCATCACCGGAACAACAGATAAGACAACGGCCCCTTTTTTTGTCCAGGCGTTCCACAATAAGAACGGAATATAAGATAAAATCCATCTAAAAAACAAAAATGAAACCGTTGCGACAATACCGATGTGGAGACCTGAAATGGCAAGAAGATGTCCGGCGCCGACCCGATTAAAAGCGTTTCTTAATTCGGGAGATATTGCATTTCGGTCACCCACAATCAGTGCTTTTAACACGTTCTGCTGTTCTTTATTTCCTATTCCGTCGATAAGGTTTGATATCCGCTGACGTGCACCCGAGATGATGGCACTCATCCCTTTCCTTGAATTTTTCTCGATCAGGATCAGTTTGTGAGCCTGAACATTGGCACCACCCCAAACTTTCTTGAAAGCCATATATCGTTGATAATTAAATCCTCCGGGATTGTTGAAATTGCGAATGGATCTGATTCTACCCCAAAAAACAATCCGATCCCCCGTTGACAGATTGGGCGAGTTCCCTGAAACAGTTAACCGGATGTTTCCCTTCACAGAAAATGGCTTGCCTTTCCTTTCAAGGAATTCTGTACGAAGAATACACTTTTGCCGATCCATATGGCTGATATGGGATGAAACGATAACCCCGGTTATTTCCCACGGATCCGTGTCCATAAAGTGGATGACATGATTGGAAGGAAATGTAGGGGCCATCCATGGTTGAATGGACAGGTAACCCAGGGATATCAAAAGACCAACGGGTAAAATCTTTGTCGTTCTCTTTTTTAGAATAAAATAAAACAGTGTGGCTGCAAATACCAATAAAACGATAACAATCCATGTTCCGCGCCCCGGGAACCAGGTGCCGACGACAATTCCTGACATCATCGACAAAAGGAGAGGAATAACCGGACGGGAATAAAATGGTGTGGTTCCCATTTGTATCATTTAAATTGTTAACGGGTTTAATCTACGAACTCGATATCTATTCGAGGAAATGTTGCTTGAAAAACCAAAACAGGCAAGTTAGAAGTGCCTAAAATGAGCCAAAGTGAACTAAAGTTAAGGATTTTGTAGAATTTTAATAGAAATGACAGCGCGTTAGCGCTTCCTCAACTTTAGACACTTTAGATCACTTTAAACTTTAGTCACTTATACGAAGGCCAAGATGACTCTCTTATGGATAATACATATCTCTGACATCTAATTTGTTTAATAGTAATAATTCTAAGCCCTTACCCGTTGGATAACAGCTCCGAGTTGAGAAAACTTTTTTTCAATTTTCTCATATCCTCGATCCAGGTGATATACCCGGTTGATCTCGGTGGTGCCTTTTGCTGTCAACCCGGCCAGAATTAATGACGCGCTGGCCCTTAAATCCGTTGCCATAACCGGTGCACCGGACAACATCGGTACCCCTGTTATCATAGCGGTGTTTCCCGATACTTTTATATCCGCCCCCATGCGTCTCAATTCGCTGACATGAATGAAACGGTTTTCAAAAATGGTTTCTGAAATGACGCTGAACCCGCTTGCAATGGACATCAGCACCATAAACTGAGCCTGCATATCTGTGGGAAATCCAGGATAAGGCAAGGTTTTAACATCAACGCTTACGACGTCACCCGTGCCTTTTACCTGTATGGACCGGCCCCTTGCAAATACTTCGGCACCGCTGAGCCTGAGTTTGTCGATCACTGCTTCAAGATGGTCGGGCTCACAATCCAAAATGGTCACATTTCCTCCGGTCAGCGCTGCTGAAATCATAAATGTACCGGCTTCGATTCGGTCGGGTATGATTTTGACCGACACGGGCTGCAACTTTGATACCCCTTTGATGGTAATAACAGACGTGCCGGCCCCTTTTATTTTGGCGCCCATTCGATTCAAAACATCAGCAAGCGCCAAAACTTCAGGCTCACAGGCTGCGTTGTTCAACACGGTTGTCCCTTTGGCCAGAACTGCCGCCATCATGAGATTTTCAGTACCGGTTACGGTGGAAATATCCATATAAATCTCTTCCCCTTTAAGACAATCCGCCGTAGCTTCCACGTAACCATGTTTTAATTCAATCTTGGCGCCGAGACGGACTAGCCCCTTTAAATGGAGATTTATGGGTCGGGCACCAATGGCACATCCTCCCGGCAAAGATACTCTCGCTTTTTTAAGTCTTGCCACCAAGGGACCAAGAACCAGAATTGACGCTCGCATTTTGCGAACAAGATCATAAGGTGCTTCGTGGTTGCCCACATCCCCGGCATCTATGGTAACCGTATCTTTATCTGTCTCTATTTTGGCACCGAGATGCAAAAGTAAATCTTTGGTGCTCTGAATATCCTTAAGATCCGGAACATTGGTATATGTATTCCTTCCATCGGTAAGCAATGAAGAAATAAGGATGGGAAGGGCGGCATTCTTAGCGCCGCTAATTTTGACTTCTCCCTCGAGAGAACGCCCGCCTTCAATGATGATTTTGTCCATTAAAACCTCATTCAAGCAAAAATCCTTGCCCAGAAAACTAAACTTTTGTTATCCCGGAGGATCTGCTTTGTTGAATGTCATTGACTTGTTGAAATTTCAAATATCAAATCCCAAATATCAAACAAACCCCAATGACCAAAATTCGAAAATATAAACAATGCTGGAAGATTTTGTTCAGCGACTTCGCCATAGCCGCCTTTTAGCGAGTACGGCTGAATTGAATACTTGTCCACCTGTCTTTTTGGAGGATTGGAATTTGTGATTT
>JAFDCA010000434.1 GCA_019313025.1 Deltaproteobacteria bacterium | reverse complement strand
TGGTTGCCTATAAAATAGCCAGATATGCCATCGAAAAAACGTCTCTGGGTTATGCCCAAAGAATTATCTTCAAGGCGTTTTGGTCGGTTAAGAAAGTCCTCAAGAACCTTCAAACAGTAAATGACAAATGGAACAGGAGTAAAACGATAGATCTCGTTAAGATCGAAGGAAGAACGGCCGTCCTCCGCCTCCATTGGAATCCCGAGATGGATGTAACCAAAGACATTTGTCTATATAATCAGGGCGCTTATACTTACCTGCCGATAATTTGGGGTGGGAAACCCTCCGTCGTCGAAGAAAAATGCTGTTTTTTTGAAGGCGCTCCCTATTGTGAGTACTTTTATAGATGGCCTTTTAGAAATCGTTTTCATGAGATATCATCAAGGTTTTTCACATCTAAATCTGTCCTCAAAGAAACCATCGGTGAAATGGAACGCGACAAGGAAATCATTGAGCAAAAATACGAGGAAGTCAACAAACTCAATGTAGAACTCCATAATAAATTTAAACAACTAAAAGCTATACATGAAACGGGAAAGGCGATCCTTTCCGTGCTGAATCTGGAACAACTCTTGACTGTTATCATGAACATTTTGTCAAACGTTTGCCAAATTCATCGTGCCATTATCTTGCTGGTAAATGAAAACGAGGGCGTACTGGAGTATATCCACGGAACCGGTTTTGACGGCAAAGTTCCAGAAGCGATAAAAAATTACAAAGTGCCCCTCGATCGTTTGAGCAACATTCTGGTTAGGGTAACCAACACCGGACGACCGGAATATGTGCCTGAAGTAAAAAGCTCGAGTTTGAGGAAACAAAACATCATGTTAACTTTTAGCAAGCCCACTTCGGCATATGTGGTACCCCTTATTACCCGTTCCAAGGTGATCGGCGTCATCGCAACGGATGCAGTGGACGAAAAAGGTGTTCCTAAAGAAACCCGGGAAACACTGGAAGTTTTCATGCCCCAAATCGCCATCGCCATAGAAAATGCAAGACTTTACAGCAGACTCCAAGAACAAATGGCGGAACTGAAAAGATCTCAAGCACTTTTGAGCCGGTCCGAAAAATTCTCCTTTTTGGGCAACCTGGCGGCAAGGCTGGCCCATGAAATTAAAAATCCCATGACCGCAATCGGAACCTTTATCCAAATGATGCCCCAGAAATATCATGATGAAGAATTCCGGAAAAACTTTCATAATATTGCAATGGAAGAGACAAAACGGATTAACAATCTCATTACAGAACTCTTGGATTTGGTCAAAAAAAGAGAATCAAATTTCGAGCTGAACAATCTTCATGATCTCATAGATAAAATGATTCTACTTGTTTCGCCCCAGAGTAATGCCAAGAAGATCAAAGTTTCCCGTCGATTTGATCCCAGCATCGGACAGGTGTGGATGGACAGTGAAAAAATGAAAGAGATTATATTGAACTTGCTTTCAAATGCTGTGGAATTTACCTCTGAAGGCGGTAACATCGAATTTGTTACAACACACTGTATCAAAAAGGGAAAACCGGCCACCATTTGCATTGAAATCAAAGATAACGGCTCCGGGATCCCTCCATCGATGATTGACCATGTATTTGATCCCTATTTTACGACAAAACACAAAAGCAGCATGCATAATGGTACCGGTCTCGGCCTATTTATCGCCTATCAAAATATGCAGGATCATGGAGGAACCATAGACGTAAAAAGCCATCTTAATAAAGGGTCTGTCTTCAAACTGACCCTGCCCGTCAATAATTCCAATGAATCTTCACATGCCCTCGAATCAAGGGAAGATTTGTGCGAATAGACCAGGTCATCATACATCAGATAAGACTCCCATTTTCTTTCGATTTTTCTCATTCCCTTAGAAAAAGATCTTATGTCAATAATATCATTGTCGAAATCATCTCTCAACAGGAGAAAGTCTTCGGATACGGAGAGGGTGCACCCCGGTCTTACGTAACGGGTGAATCCATAGAAAGCACTGTCGGAAGCATTCGCTCTTTAATAAAGCATGATACCTTTCCCCGAAAATTGAATGATGTTTCCCAGATATGGAATTTTATCGATGATATCACCAGCGGAAAAGAACACAATGCGGCCATCTGCGCGCTTGAAACGGCGTTATTGGATGCTCTTGGAAAAAGCCAAGATCAATATATTATAGAATATTTCTCCAAAGACTTCATTGCCGACAATGTGTATTATGGGGCCGCAATTCCACTCGATAATAGAAGCAGGACAATGGAAATGTGTCGTTTAATTAAAACATTAAAAATAAATACGCTCCGCCTGAAACTTGGGAAAGATCTTGAACAAAACAGAGAAATACTCGAAACAGTTCACTCTGAGACTGGAGGAGATTATGATCTAAGGGTGGATATCAACTGTGCCTGGAACAGCGAACTCGCTTTCAGGCATATACCTCTCCTAAAAAAATACAGGGTAAAAGCTGTTGAACAGCCGATGACGCCGGGACATCCGGACATTGCCGAATTTGCCAGCCTAATGAAAAATTCGGGCATAATCCTAATGGCCGATGAGTCGGCATGTTCTTTAGATGATATTCAAAAGATTGTTAAAGAGCGTCATTATGAAATGATAAACGTAAGGCTGTCCAAATGCGGAGGGTTTAGAAACTCATTAAAAATGATCGCCTATTTAAGGATGAATGAAGTTCCGTTTCAGGTCGGATGTCAACTGGGCGAATCCGGCATTCTATCTGCTGCAGGCAGGGTGCTTTGTCTTTTATGTCGTGATGCCGTATACTACGATGGTTCTTATGATGAATTTTTGCTTAAACAAAACGTTACATTTGAAAATGTATCTTTTGGACCAAGAGGTAAAGCCGGCCCTCTAAACAGACCCGGTTTGGGCGTTAAGGTCAATCCCAGATACTTAAAAAATATATGTTATTATTCTAAAGTGTTATCGACGTAAAACCCCTGGCTTAGGAGATCAAATATGCGTTCGGAATTAGAATATATCCCATGGAAAGAAGAACATAAAAACATACTTGAAAGCTTCTATGATAAAAATATTATTATGTTGTTTTCAGGGGGCAAAGACTCATCTGTCACCATGGATCTCATCACTAAGGCAAAAGAAGAATTCGGATTCGATTTTTCGGCACATACCGCAACATTACCGAGTCACAGATACACGAAAAAAGAGAAAAAAAAGATAACATCTTACTGGCGCAAACGGGGTATAGAGATAATGTTGCATGAAATAGATCATAAAGATGACGCGCTTGCGAAATCAGAAAATCCATGCCATTCATGTCAGGAATTGAGAAAAAAATTGCTGAACAGCTTTTTGGCCCGCTCGATAGAAGATTGGTCCAGTCTTGTGCTCATCGTAAGTTATTCTCTTTGGGATATTGTTAGCTATTCCTTGGAGCAGTTGCTAACCGATACTTTTTCTGATCCGCATCAGAAAATGAACATTGAAAAAAATAAACGATTCAAGGAAACATCTCAGCGTTTTTATCCATTTTTAAAAATGAAAGAGGGGTATCAAGTTTTTAGACCTTTGGTTAAATACAACAATGACGATATCCTGAAAGTAATCAAGCGGGAAAACCTCCCAATACTTTCAATACCTTGTCGTTTTCGCGACTTCAGGCCCAAAAGAATCTTAGAAAAATACTACGAGAAAATGGGGTTGCGTTTTGATTATAACCAAATCCTGCGTTTCGCTAAAACATCACTTAACCTGCCGGAAATGTCTGCTCTCACCGCCATTGCAAAAGAGGAATATCTCACCCATATTTTTTAACCCTAACTGAGCGTCAACAAAACCAAGAACGATTACGATATATTAGTAAAAAGAAGATCCCGTTATCTGTGGAATCTAAGGGGCATCCTCGACTTTCGCTCAGTGAGGGTTTAACCATCAGCATCAGCTTATAGCAGTTGCCAAAAATATGTTCCGATTGAATG
>JAFDCA010000433.1 GCA_019313025.1 Deltaproteobacteria bacterium | reverse complement strand
TGGCTCATTTCTTTTCCTCCCATGCTTTTTTAGTTAGGCCTAATCAGTAATTATGCGTTTCTATTTATCATGTAAATTGTGATGTTTTCAAATTTCAAGTACCTTGGAGATATAAAAACATTTTATTGTCTTCAAAAACCTGTGATCAAAAGAAGATATCGCATAACCATGCAAACCTATTATACTGCGCAGAAAAGACTGTTTTACGCGGCACCACCTAATGGATTGTCGATTGCAAAAAGCCAGCGGCCATCGCTCTGGCGGCGCACCACATCTGAGGTTGTGCCTCCCACTGTGACTGGGGTTCCGTCAGGCCCAGTGCCGCTAACTGTCCAACGCGAATACAATATCGCGATATCCTGCCGTTCGATCACTCGAACAATTGTATTCTCCATCTTTCCCTTTAGCGCGAGAAGCCCCTCGAGCACTGCCCGAATCGCTACATGACCGGACACCACCTCTGGCGCATCCGGTGGTAATATGACCGCGTTCGGTTCGTACAACTCTATTATGCCGTCCGCATCTTGTGCATTAAACCGCTCAACGAATAACTCGTGAACCTGTTTCGCCGTGGTTGCTTGCATAAGTACCCCCCGTCCGTGAATAATAAATAGATAGGAACTTGCTTTTACACTTACATGAACTAAAGCTGATCTTGATGTATCTTATTATTATATGAACTATAGTCCGAATTGTAGTATCTAATCGATATCAATAAAAAGCAAAACCCTATCTCTCTATTTGAAAAATAGGGTTCACTCTAGCACCATATGCTCTTCCTTTGCCTAAGGTTAAAGCACCATATCTTGAAATCATTTGTTTATTCGCATATTTAACATAATATGTCAAGAAGGTTACAAAGGATAATACATTGTAACAGTGGGCCTTTTACTTCAAGCTCAATGTCACCTCTCGTTGACAGCCAGCAGAGCAACGTCTATGCCAATAGAAAAATTTCTTTTAAAAAAACAGTACTTGAAACAGGATTTTCTATCCCAACATTGTCGTAATGCATTGGCTGAAGCGGGTTCTGGCGGCCATAAAAAAATGCGACATTTTAGAAAAATGGTTGAATCGGATAAGCGGAGAAGGCATGACAGAAGAAAATGGAGCAGAGATTTGCACAGATGATTGTGCACTGTTGCCCAGGTTTATGGGCAATTTGATAAACGGAGGGAAGTCGACGACAAAAAAAATGGAGCGTAATTTTGAGGAAAAACAAAAAGAATGTGTAATGGTGTCACATCTTGTATAGTGAATTAATTTGGTTGTATTTCTCTTTTAACCCCCTGTTTTGCTTTATTATCAGCCTTATCGAACTTACGATGTGACTCACGGAGGAATACGTCATTCCAAATAAACGACCGATTTCTTCATTAGTCAATAGACCTGTGTTCCAAACAGAAAATACCAATAGATCGCGGTTATCTCTATACAACTTTGTTATTCTTGGCACCTGTCTGAAATGATCAAGGTTACAATTAAGCATTCGCGCGGCTTTGTTTAACTTGACAACAAGGTCGAATTCTTTAGCTAAATCTCGTTGTTGAGGAATCTCTTTGTGCAGTGTTTCAGGCAAATAAGCGTTACGGATTTTTTCGACGAATTTCTTTGATCCAATAATCATTCCATGACGTAAATCTTCCCACAACTTTTTTTCCTCTTTGGCATATCGTTGAACTTTTTCCCTGTAGGCTTTGTGTTTATCCTTTCCTTTGAATTGGGAAAGTATCGGCTTTGTTATAAGCCATTTCGGGTCCTTATCGTCGTAAGCATAAGCTTTATAACTGCTCCAGCGATAATTTGCCAGCCGTTCAACGATACCAGCTCTAAGGGGATTACGATGGATGTAGCAGGAAAGACGCATTAAATAGGCATCATTTTGAACGATGATACTTTTGAACCTGCCTTGAAACAAATGGCCGGCGCGAAAATGCCTCAGGTTAAACCGCCGGGTATACGTTACGCCTAACCACTGCATGCTTTTGGAAAGATTGGCGCGGTTTGTCTTTAACAGAAGATGATAGTGATTTCCCATCAGCACGTAGGCAAAAACATCTATCTCAAAACGTTCGGACATCTCGCCGATTGTCTTTAAAAACAATAAGCGATCTTGGTCGTCGTAAAATATGTCCTTCTGTTCATTGCCTCGAGACAAGATATGATATAATGCGCCTTCATATTCAATCCGCCATGCTCTACCCATAATGCCGTCTTTTACAGAAAGTATATTGTTTTATTTTAACTTTTATTCACTATAGATGTGACACCATTTCCCATTTCCCGTAGTTTTTGTACCTATTCAGCTTTGTCTTTCCATAAATGCTCTATCGGTATATTTACTCTCTGTCGTTCTTCATCATATTTATACCACTTAATTCGTGGATCAAAAATATTCACTTCTGATATATCAGACCATATAGTAGGGGAAAGTTCAATGCCATAATCACTCTGAGCTTGACCATCGCTGTGAAAATATACTGTACCTTTGCCAGACCAAAAAAGTTTTATAGGGCCACACCGAATATTTTTTTTTCCAAAACTAAATGCAAGCCGACCGATACCCCGTGGTTTTGGAAAAGAAAGCTTGTCTTTTTTGAATTGCGCATTCTTATTTGAAAAATCTCCGGTTTTATCATCCTGATAGTACGATTCATATCTAGCATAAACATCTTCCTTAGTCTTTCCAGTCCAGAACTCAGTAAATTTTACAGCACAATAGTCTCCGTCTTTACGAACCAGCAGTATCTTTCCTAAAGGTATTGCTATAACATTAGGACCAATATGCACATCATTAGGTCCGGGCGGTGCAAAACGCTCAATATGATCGGAAGTTGTCACTTCTCCACCTGCTCTTGGCAACCAAGTTGTTAAACAAAACAAAAAGATTATAAGTTTCTTCATTGTTTATTTTGCGGTTTCGCAGGGGCTACTTAAGATACTTTTTGTGTCTTGATATGCTCGCCTTATTGTGCTCCAAGACGGGAACATATCCCCCAATATGTGTGCAGCAGTATAACCTCGCCACTCCTGACCAGCATGCTTTAGAGTTGCTAAGTCCTGAGCAGCATGGACTGCTCCAGCAAGGTTGCCGCTAGTGATACTTTCTTGAATATACGCATTTGTAGACGCAATCGCTTGGGCAGAAGACTGATAAATATCCGTACCTGGGAACTTTCCAGCCATTGCATGCTGCCTAGTATCTTCAATATTTTGTCCTTGAGAACCAATATCTACAGCCATAGCATGCCATGCCATTTTAAGACTATCCTTTATCCCATAACCCGAATTTCGTGCAGCTGCATATGTTATTCCTCCATGCCAGAAAAATGCAAGTTGTCCATCTGGGTCAATCAGGTTAATTGGATTATTTAGGCAATACCCATACAGGTCCGCATCTCCTCCAGCAAAACCAAATGGCACTTCAAATGTCGGATCAGTATCGTCAATGATGCTGCCGAATGAATCGTAGTCGATTCTTTTTACCACATTTCCCGATGCATCGGCAACAACTCTTAATGATTCCACCTGGTCATAGGTGAGATAATAGGTTGAACCGCCTTTGGTCATTGCCACCGGCATTCGGGAGTCGGTATACTCAAATCTCATCAAGAGGTTGTTGCTGCCGTCATACACGGC
>JAFDCA010000432.1 GCA_019313025.1 Deltaproteobacteria bacterium | reverse complement strand
CTGTTTTTTTAAACGATCCCTAAGCCACTCAGACAGCATCCGTTTTAAAAAAAAATCATCCATTCCGCTATATTCAAGGATTTAGAAGAAAAACTCCCCGACCCCTCAAAATAATTACACTCTAATTTTAAATATAAGGACTGTATCTCGACTGCTTCACAATCTCACAGTAAAGTTTTTTAGACATTAATTTGCCGGCAACTTTATTGTCATCCGAACACCTCCGTGAAGATAATTTTCTGCCGTTATAATTCCGCCATGATCCTCAACAATTCTGTGGCATATGGAAAGTCCCACGCCCATACCCATTTTCTTTTTTCGGGTAAAAAAGGGATCAAAAATATAGGGTAGTTCCTCCTCGGGAATGCCCGGACCCGTATCGATTATTTCAATAAAAATATTCCCAGTGTCATGACTTGTTTTTATCTTTATCTCACCGCCCTTTTCTGTTCCGGCTATCGTCCCGCTATCCGATGTGGTGATGCTCGTAATGGCTTCCACTGCATTGTTTATCAAATTTAATAGGCATTGGTTCAACTGTAAAGGAGACGCATTAAAGTTGGGAATTTTTGATGATAAATCCATATTGATTTTAATTTTATTCTTCTTAAAATGAGATTGAAACAGATCGATATTCTTTTCTATAATGTGGTTTAAATTGGTGGATTGTCTTGATTCCTTACCCGGGCGATTCAAATCTAGTAAATTTTTAACCGTATCCCGGATGCTGTTAAAAGCGCCTTTGAGTAATTCTAACTGGCTTGAGAGCGCCTCATCTTTACTATATTTTTTTTTCAACGTTCCCAACATAACGGTAACCGCCTGCAAAGGTGAGTTGATCTCGTGGGCAACAGAGGCTGCCAACTGGCCCGTGGCGGCGAGACGTTCAGATCGAAGCAGTTGGTCCTGCATCCGTTTTGTCTGAGTGATATCCATAACGGTAAAAATTCGTCCTTCCGAAAAATCGGTGGGATTTATAGGAGCTGACCTCAATAAAATGTCGATGATGTGACCGTCATTGCGTTTGAATTTCGACTCCACCGTGCCAATGCCAAATTTGCTTATTTGGGAATTCATTTCAAATCCAATCCGTTCATATTCATCGTCACTGTCATACAGGATCCTGGCATTTTTTCCTTTGAGTTCTTCCTGAGAATATCTAACCATTTGTTGGAATTGATCATTTGTCAACCCTATGATCCGATTGGTCACCAGCCCGATACCGATGGGTGCAGACTTAAAAATGCTTTTCAAAGTGTTTTCGCTTCTTTTTAGCATTGCTTCTGCCTGTTTGCGTTCTTCGATTTCTTTTTTAAGCTGTTCGTTGGCCCTGCTCAATTCTTTTGTCCGTTCTTCAACTTTTTCTCCCAATAATGTATAATAATCGTTGAGTTTATTGGCCAATTTATTAAAATTACTTGTTAACGTCGTTATTTCGTCTTGTCCGCCGACCTCAATCGGCCTGATTTCAACAACTCCGTCTTTCTCTTCCGTATTCACAAAATGCTCCGTAATTCTACTTAGACGATCCGTTACTACAAATTTGAAAATAAACACCAGTGATATGCAAAGTAAGAATAGTCCGACCCCCAATAAAGCAAAATTATTGATGGCATCATTGAAAAATAAAGCAGTGACTTTTTCTTTGGGTATGGCGATTGTATCAAGACCGACCACCTTTCCTAACGGAAGATTAAACGAGGCCCGAGATCCATAGATTTTCAATAACTCAGCCGGGGCATCAACGGGATTCCCATGACAACGCAAACAGGATCTTTCCATCCGCATTGCACTGAACTTTGCGAAATATTGTCTATCGCCCAGATTAATTGTGCCGGTCCAAATCTGTTCCTTGGGGTTATTATTAAAATATTGAATCATATTGAGTTCTTCCGGGCCTGCCTGGTTAACAGGATTTCTGGGATTTTCAGCGGAGAACTTAATGATGTAGTCCGGGAATTTTGTTTTGACCTTATTAAATATGTTGCGAGCCACATAGCTCGTCGACATGGCTTCCGGTTTGAACCCGCCATGGGGGATCAAATTAAACATAAGAGGGCGAATTTTTTCGGCAACATAATCACGAATGGCCAAATCAAAATCCAACGCCAGCGCCAGTTGCTGGTTTGTCAGATTTTCAACATTGGCTGTAATCAGTGTATAAGTCCTGTAAAACAGAATTGCCGAAAAGACGAATACACTGAGTCCAACGCATACCAATAATTTTGATTTTATACTCTTCATTTTTTCACCATTTGGCCCATATTCGCTTAAACCTTCAATTTTTTTTTTGATCAGGACCATTCGAAACTTGTACTACATATTATAGGTAGAAAAGAAAATTGTTTTGTGATATAAAGCTAACCCATCCAATTCATTATGTATTACATCAACAATAATCTTCTAACACTCTATCATAAACTGATAAAAGTTCAAGGTTGAAATTGAAGATAATAATTTAAAATTCAAAAATAATATTGATTTCCGGTGCTACAGGGTTTTTAATGAGACATTATAATCATCTTTCAAATTTGTTTCATGCAATTTTCGTCGGGGTTTTCGGCACTCCATTGCTGGTCATCGTTTTTTCTGGTAAAACCAACCTCCCAGCTCGTTGCCGATATCCTCAATGACCTTGTTCAAGAGGGACATTGCACCTTTTAATAAATTGTGGCCGATTCGTTGAAAGGAGGAGGGATATGAGAAAGAGTATTTTGGTTTTTTGCTCGATGTTACTGTTTTTCACATTTGTTGCGGCGCCATTAATCCTGCCCGGCAATGTAGGCGCGGTTACGCTGGAAGAAGCCATTGCCCAGGCAGCCAAGGGTACTGAAAAAGGATATATCAATACCGATGCGGAGAAGGGGTATTTGGGCATCCCGGGCGGTCCAAAGCTTAACCCGTTTATCGGTCTTGTTTGGGCCATCTGGGTAGGATGGATCTTTTCCACCGTTGGTGCCTTCGGAGGAATCATGGCAGGGGTCGGTCATATGACCATCTATGGACTCGGCGCCTATGCCAAGTCCTTCAAGACGACGGCACCTGCTTTGAACAAATTTATTACCGACAGCATCCGGGTTTCCAACCAGTGGCTTGTCGGCCTTTCAGCACTGGTATCCAGTTTCAATTACCACCGGCAAAAACGGCTGGTTCCGGCCCTTGGCGTTTTCCTGGGGATGGGAGCCCTGTTTGCTACACTACTTGTGGTCTTTACCACTGCCGGTAAAATCAAATTTTCCCAATACCAGGGATGGTTCGGATTGTGCGTTTTCGTTATCGGCGGATTTATGGTCTACGAAATGACCCCCAAGGGGCAGGCCTCCAAGAAAGCCGCCCAGGCCGCAGCCAAGGCCTTCGAAGAAACCGCGAAGGCAAAGGGTAAAATCGAGGAACAGGGCGTTGAAACCTTGAAATGGAGCCTGGTCAAAACCGAAATTTCATTTTTCGGCCAGACATTTTCCTTTAGCCCCATCTGGGCCTTTGTGGGTGGTTTCTTTATCTCGGCCATAGCCTCTTTTCTGGGTATCGGCGGAGGATTTTTATACGTTCCGTTTCTGACCAGTGTTGTCGGCCTTCCAATGTTTGTGGTAGCGGGAACTTCGGCCCTTTCTGTATTGATCGGTATGATTTTTGCCATTTTCAATTTTATGATTTTGAAAGGGGTAATGGTCCATTGGCCCCTTATCGGAATGGAATTGATCGGAATCTTCATCGGCTCCATGATCGGACCGAGAACCGGTAAGTATATTCCGGCCAAGGTCTTGAAGGGGATTTTCATTGTTCTTGCCTTATACATTGGCTTAAGATACACTTTGCGAGGCTTCTTTGGAATTCAAATGCTTTAACTGGTCCTTAGGTACCATTGTGTGTTTGGGGGCCGAAAATGTTGATCCGGCCCCAAACAGCCTGAATTGACCCTACATCCGAGTAATTTTTACGTTGAAATACTTTCGCCGTCGTTATGAGCCCATGGAAGCAGATAAGGGAGTTACCTCCTTATCCGTTAAATTTTGATCGATATGTCCAGTATTCCCAATACGCTAACCTTTCAGGTAGACAGCTTTTTGATTGCTTTCTACAGAATAACGGGGTATAGCCTTCTCGATTATTTCATCGGAACGATGTTCCTTGCGTTTCTCTGCGTTGTGATTGGCGAACTGAGTGTCTCTTTAGCTATCCGGTTTAACAAGCGTTACCTGGATTCCATGTCCAAAGAGATCGATGAGAAGGAAATGCTTGCACTGAAGGCCTACCGGGCCGGAAATAAAAAAGGCTACAAATCACTCAACAGAGATGCCACCGACGCTTGGGGAAAGCACTTCTTTACCATGGTTGCTTATTCTGCTGGGATTTTATGGCCGATACCTTTTGCACTGGGGTGGATGCAGACGCGATTTTCCGGTGTTGAATTTGATTTGGCATTCCCTTTTTCCCTGATTTTCGGAAAATCGGTGGGATATATCTTTACCTTCATTCCAATCTATATTCTTTGTCGAATCCTTTTTAAATATATGCGTCCGTATTTACCGTATTTCAAAGGTATCAAGACACTCCTCAACGGCCACGACACCAAATAATCTCACTAATACCCCGCGCGGATCCGCTTTGATCTCTAATGCTGTCATGGGAGCTATCGACCGAAAATTTGTTTTGCTTGCGTCATGCATTCCTTTTGCCGCCGACCGGATTGGCTCGTATATCATAGCCTAACATTTCAAAGGCCGAACCATTTGCATCATTTTCGGCATGGTGCTTCTTGTCTTTACCATCAAAATGTTTCATAAGGCATGTGTATAAAGAGTTGCTTTTGATGCTCGAACTGTGATTCAATTTTTAATAGTTCAGGAGTCGGGGAGTTTTTCTCCTAAATCATTGAATATAGCGGAATGAATGATCTTTTTTTAAATTGGATGCTGTCTGAGTGGCTTAGGGATCGTTAGAAAAACAGGACGCAAATCGGAATCGTATCTTTAAAAGAGTTTTAAAATAATGCAAATTACCTATTGATATTTCAAAGATAGTTTCCTGTTTTTTCTTTACGATCACTTGCCGCGAGTTCATGCGGTTTAAAAAAAGATTATTCATGATGCGGTTGTTTGGAAAAACTCCCAGACCTTGAAATAGTTCTATATAAAAAAAACAATCGTTTGAAACTATTCATCATTCAAGGTTCGAAATCCAATTAATTGATGTCTCGAATCATCACCATTTCTATTTTGTTTGGCATTACACTACAGATGATCGCTTGTAACGCCGATTTAACCAACGAGTCCACCTGTGTTTCCTGTCACCAGGGACTTGAGCCGGCCTCCGCCACTCACCCAATTTGTGTCGACTGTCACGGAGGCGACCCGAAATCGAAAGACAAGGATGCTTCTCACCGTTTGATGTACGGGCCAAAAAATCCTTCGGAGCCAAAATTTTGGGAGCAAACCTGCGGAAAGTGTCATCCCTATCATTTACAGCGGGTCCGGACCAATATTATGCACACCAATACCGGTATGATCAAGAACATCCAAAAAACATGGGAGGGAGAAGACGGCAGGTATTATAGTACATTCCCGGCAACAGTCTTTTCCGAAAATGGCAGTTCCCTTGAACTGAAAGACGTCTCTCAACTCAATAACCTTTCCGGAGAACTGTATCGCAAATTTTGCTCCCGCTGCCATGTGGGTAGAGAGGACAATCAAAAATATGCCGCCAGCCACGGCTCAGGATGTGCCGCATGCCATTTCCCATATAACGATACCGCCACATACCAGGGAAATGATCTTACCCTCAAAGGCAAACGGCCTTATTCGGCAACCCATCAAATGGCAGCCCTGCCCGGAAATGATGTTTGTTTGCGTTGTCACAACCGCAGCGGCCGCATGGCGCTCACGTATCAGGGTCTTCATGACGGAAATAATTGTTTGGTACCCACCCGAAACGGGTTGCCAGGTCCCAGAATGATGAGCGGTGCTCGAAATATCACGTTTATTAGCGAAGATATTCATTTTGCCGGGGGGATGGACTGTATCGACTGCCACACGTCCAGAGATATCATGGGTGACGGCTATGCCTATGAAAACATGTATCATCAGACCGAAATCAGCTGTCGGGACTGCCATGGCACCGGAAAAACGAGGCCTGCTTTTAAAGAAATTATGCGTGAAAACGACGAAGCTGTGCGGGAATCCAAAAGCTATTCAATTAAAATGCAGCATGGTATGAAAATGATCATCACCGAAAAGGGTCGCAAATATTCCAACGTGTTTTACGAATCCGGGAATGTCTATGTGCTGGGCAAACGCAGCGGAAAATTGCATGAAAGCCCGGTGATTACAGGAACACCGGAACACACCATTGCCGGTCATGAACGGATGGAATGTTTTGCCTGCCATTCCCGCGCTGTGCCCCAGTGTTTTGGGTGCCACACCCGGTATGACCAAACAAAGCTGGGAAAAGATTATATCAAAGATCAGGAAACGCCGGGAAAATTCAGTGAAACCGAGGACTGGCGAACGCTTTATCCGTTTCCAGTAGCGGTCAATCAACGTGGTAAGATCTCCCCGGTGACTCCAGGATGCCAGACCTTTGTAACGGTGGTAGATGAATACGGCCGGACAAGCAAAAAGGAATATGTGGCAAAGTTTAAGGGAAAGTACCGATTGCGCTTTGCACCGTTTTATTCTCATAATACCGGTAAAACCGCCGTCGGTTGTTCAGAATGTCATGCCAATCCGGCTTTTCTGGGTTTTGGACAGCATGTGGTCAATGGTAACAATATCCAGGCCACCATGCTCTGCGAAAAATCAAAAGAAAAACCTCTGGATGGTTTTTTGGAGATGAAAAACGGAAAGATCAGCGCCTTTTCAGCCATTGTCCGAGAAAATTCCCGTCCTCTGAACGGTTCCGAAATTAAAAGGGCTCTTGCAGTGAACCAATGTCTTGTTTGCCATAGTGATCCCAAAGATCCGATTTATCAAAAGACTCTCGATGATTCCATGCTGAGCATTTGTCTCAACCGAACCGGTCAACCAAATCTTGAGTTGCCGGAGGTGCGAGAAATTACAAAGACTCGCCGCAACCTATCTGGACGAAAAAAAGTCCGGTTCCCAATCAAGGATATTCCGGGTTCAATGTACACCATTATTTTTGATCAAATCATGAGCACACGATCCGTTGAAAAGGCTTTTGTTCAAAAATCTCTCGGAAAAGACGACCCTGAATTTTTCCAAAAAAACTGTGGATCGTGCCATGTAAAAAGTTGTGTTGACTGCCATGAAAGAGATGGAGAGGTTCTCATCCGACCAACGTCGAAAAAATGTCTCGACTGTCACAAGGGTTATTTCATTGGATCCGATTTTTACGGAAGAGCCCCCCGGGAAGATAACCTGCGGTATCAGCGGGGCAAAAATATCAAGGGAGACACGTTCCTTAAAATGCTGCCGGATGTTCACGCCCAGGCAGGCATGGCATGTGGTGACTGCCATTCCATGAAAAGCCTGATGGCCGGGGAAAAATCATCGAAAACGTGCGTCGACTGTCATCATTCCAACAAAGCGGCTATTGAACATAGTATCGACGCGCATCAAAGAAATCTTGAATGTTATGCCTGTCACAGTGCATGGTCTGCTCAAGAATACGGCACCTTTTTTATCCGATTGAAGGAGAGTTCCAACAAACAATATTTTCGTTTGCGGGAATGGGGTTCTGATCAGTATGTCAAAAGCGGCTTTTTAAAAAAACAGAATTCACCGCCTTTAGGTATTAACAAACGCGGAAAGATCAGTCCAATCCGGCCACAATTCATCGTCTATTTTAGCGATATCAAGAATAACAAACCGGTGGGTATAGAAAACCGACTCCTTACTGCCCGGTGGAAGGCTTTTTTCCCCCATACCATTCGCCGCGGTACGACCATGTGCGACGGTTGTCACAACAATCCCAAAAGATTTCTTCTGGAAAAAGAAGAAGATCGTGTTTATCAACTTCAAAATAACGGCATGTCGCTGGATTCCTTCTGGTCTCAAAAAGGACAAACCGTCGGTAACGGATCGTTTATGACACCGGAGCGCTTTAAAAAAATGACATCAAAATCCCCTGATTTTAAAAAAGCATATGTTGAAAAATGGAAACGACTCATAAAAGCCGTCGAAAACTGATCAAGATTCTAATTTTTTTTGCAATTTCCCTGCCGATAATCGGAAGGTTTCTGATTCCCCGGATAACGCAAAAAAAAGCGCTTTTACGGATAAAAAAAGAAAAGGTTCCGGGCAGGGGTGCCTTGATTTTTGGACAAAAAAAGATTGCCGTGATAAGAAAGCATCAAGAAATTTACGCGCTCAACCTGACTTGCACCCATCTTGGCTGTAAGGTAAATGCAACGTCTAAAGGATTTGTCTGTCCATGTCACGGCAGCGTCTTTACCACACACGGCGACGTCCTTAAAGGGCCTGCCGACCGGCCTTTGAAAAGACTGGCTGTTGTAGAACAGGGGGATGATGTTTTAATATCAAAAAATTTGTGAGAAGACGATTTTTCAAAAAAATTTATCACGAAAGCACGAAGATTCAAAAACACGAAACAATCAAAATCACTAACCCATTAGCCCTTTGAAAACATTCCGCTTCTAGTATAATTGAATTTTCGCTGAAAGAACTCGCGAATAAGGGCTCGTAATGAAAGAACCTGTTAGGGCTTTTCATAAAAGTCTTCGTTTTTTTAGGTGGTTTCATCTATAAAGATGGATCACTGATGGTTCTTTCAAAACGATCCCTATTTCACTCAGACAGCTTCCAGGCAAAAATTAAATCATACCAGAAGCTCCATTAGATCCGATTTGTTTCAAAGATCTAACCTATTACCAAAATTTAAATTTCATGCTTTCGTGATAAGAAACTTTTTTCATCGTTTTCCAAATATATATTTTCAGGATTAAAATGCAAAACGAAAACGGTTTATTTAATGAATTTATCCGGCATCTGTTCCCCCGAATAGTGCGCCGACAGAACCTTAAGATCACATACACCTTCTGTCTGGGAGGACTGGCATTTACGGCGTTTATGGTGCTCATCGTCACCGGGTTGCTGCTGTTGTTTTATTATCAGCCCTCTTCCGAAGGCGCATTCGGCTCGATCCTTTTTTTAGAATCCTCGGTTCCGGCCGGGTTATACATTCGCAGCCTTCACCGCCTGGCATCCCATGCATTTTTGGTACTCATTTTCCTGCACACCTTGAGGGTGATTCTTACCGGCGCTTATCGAAAACCAAGGGAGCTGAATTGGATCATCGGTTTTTTTCTCCTCTGCCTGGCGCTTTTTGAAGCCTATACCGGATATCTTCTGCCATTTGATCAGCTCGCGTTATGGGCGACCCAAACCGGAATGGAACTGATCAAAACAATTCCCCTCGGAGAAGCGATTGCGAATATTCTGGCTCCTGACGGCGTCGGTCAGCCGATTTCTCTGCTCCGTTTTTACATTCTCCATATCGTCATTATCCCGGTAGTCCTGCTGCTGCTCTCATTTTTGCATTTCTACCGTATACGCCAGAACAAGGAGGTGTTACCCTACCTATGAAAGATTTTTTACCAAGTTCGCCGTATTTTTTTCGAATCGTCAAAATAGCCATGGTTCTGCTGGTGGGCATCTTGCTCTTGTTGGCCGTGGTTATTCCTGCACCGCTCCATGAACCGGCAAATATTACCCAAACGCCGAACCCCGCCAAAGCCGCCTGGTTTTTTCTTTGGATTCAGGAACTGGCAAGTTATTCAAAATATCTAGTCTATGCGATTGTGTTGATGGGTCTCTTCTTTTTACTGCTACCCTTTCTGCCGGGCATTTCAGAAGCCAAACAGGCAAAATGGTTGCCCAAAGATCAACAATGGATCAATATCGTTACCTTGATGATATTTTTCGGGATATCGGCATTAACCATTATCGCCATGTTTTTTAGGGAAGAAAATTGGGCCTTCGTGTCACTGTTTTAACCATTTTATTGGGACTATTGTGGTCAACCGGCCCTTATTTTTATAAAGGTCACAAAGGTTGCAGCGACTGTCATACCCCCCATTATGAAGCCGAAGCTTCGTGTATCGACTGTCACAGAGGAGAACCAAGAACTCATCGGACCCACATTGCCCATTATCGATTGATTAGAGGAGAATATGCCTGCTTCACACTTCCTGAAAATTCGGTTGTAAGAGATGGCCATCGGTTGATTGAAACATCCGGGTGCCGGCGATGTCATCGCACCGGTCTTAAAGGAAATATACTTGCATCGGATCTGGATACGGCTTTGGATAAAACACTGCCCGAGGCCTTGGTCGACGCCATTAAACATCCGGCAATATTTATGCCCGATTTTCATTTCCAAGAGACGGATATCACTTGTCTGGTAAACGCCATTCTGTACTCAAGCGCCGTTTATGCATCAACTGCGGGTGAGGATAGTCGGATCATTCACTTTGAAGAAGATGTTAAAGACAGCGACAACATTTTCAATATCCGCTGTGGTTCTTGTCACCGAATCTTAACCACAAAATTAGGAGGGCTTGGCCGAGGCGATATGGGCCCCAATCTTTCCGGGATTTTCAGCCGATTCTATTTTAAAAACTTTAAAGACGGCCAATCCTGGAGTTCAAACAGGCTGAAACAGTGGCTGAAAAACCCCCGTAATCTCAGGTCCAATGTGCAGATGCTGCCGATGAAACTCACAGAAGATGAATTGATGCATCTTATTTATATCATGAACTCATAAAAACGCTAAAAATTTGAAATCCCAAAATAAAAGACATTTTAGATATAGAGTGTTTAAGAACATACGGTGAAATTTTGTAAAAAAATGCCGGGTTGAAATGTCATTGATATCTTTTGAATCAATCCTTGACAAGTATATGTATTTGGAATAATTTTCTAACTTATAACGCTTCAACTTAAAGCGGGAAGGAGGTGATGGCTGCTTCTCAGTCGTAACTTTTTAATATATTATCAAATGGTTGCTTGAGATAGGAGGTTTTAAAAATGAGAAAAATATTTGTTTTTGTGTTGACCATTGCATTTATTTTGGGAGCAGCCGGCTTTTCATTTGCCGATGATTCAGAAATGCTCCAAGCCAAAGAAAAAGAAGTATGGTCCAAGGCATTGAAGGCCGTGCCGGCAGAACGCCAACTCTCTATTGAACAGTTTAAAGCACTTTACGATAATGTCGTTGCCGGAAAAGAGAACGCCTATCTGATCGACACCCGCACTCATCCGGAGTTCTACGCCTTTCACATTCCTTACACAGACCACATTCACTCGGGTCATATGTACACGATTCCAAAAAAAATAAAGGATAAAAACGCCAAAATCGTGGTCTGGTGCCGAACGAAAAAAAGACAGGCCTATGTATCAGAAAAACTCGTCGAGTATGGTTATACCAATGTCTGGACGGTTAGTGAAGGTATTGTAGGTTGGATTAAGGCCGGACATCCCGTATGCAACGAATTTGCAGGAATCTTTAAGGTCATTGAATATCATAAGCACTTCACGGAAATGGATAAAGACGGCAAGCCTATGTATCGAATCCGTGAATTTCATCCTTATTAATCAACGACCATCTTTTTCAAGGGAAGAGGAATCAGCCTTTTCCCTTGAAAAATTTTTACTCTACCCCTCATAGAATTCCCGAGTAACCGAATCCTTTTCCGTTTTTCTGTTTCCCTTGAAGTTTTGCCATTTTTTCAAAATATACATCAATACTTTAACAAGTCGACAACGATACACAGCAGTAAAAACGATATTCCTCCTATTCATTCTTTCGAATAATATATAAAAAGGTCATCTGGTGTTATAGCTATTGTCAGAATAACATTTTTGTTTCATCCGCCGGATAATTTCGTTGAGATCTGCAAGAACTCGCAAACAAAAGCGCGTAAAAGAGACCATGTCCATGGCGTTTTAGAATATCGTTCAGTAGTTTGATTTTAGTTTTTAATTTGAAATACTTCGAAGATGTTTTCTTTAACGCGCTCTAATTTGCTCAGACAGCTTCCCGACCTCAACAAAATCATCCGGCGGCTTACGGTAAATCGTGACCGTTATTCATTCAATCGGAACATATTTTTGGCAACTGCTATATAAAAAAGACGAACAATTTGCTTCCTATTTCTTTACAATGATAAACACTTGTTATTATTATGGTATATTAACCATCGGCGATATTATGGTTGCAAAATTCTAAAGGGTAGTATATACAATCTAAGTATCACATTGTATCACAATTCAACGGCCGATATCTATTGTCTGAAAATACTTGGTGCAAGTTATCTTAAACGGATAATCGAAACATTTTGGCCGGGTAACCATCATTAGATAAACAACCAAAAGGAGAGTAAACGTGAAGAAAGCATTGATAAGTTCGCTATTCATAGCTCTTGCCATTTGTCTGGTTTCAGTACCCGTTATAATGGCGGAGATGCCAGAGGCTGATCCGATTTCTCTTTGGAATTACATCACCAAGGTATCACCATATACCAAATGGTCATACTGGCCCGATCATCAAGGAATGCAGTTGAGCCGTGCACCACATGGTACCTTGCACAGGGTCTATGTCAACGACCGCGCCCTAAATTCATCTGGCCCCCCTCTTCAGAATGGTTCGATTGAGGTCATGGAAAATTATCAGGGAGAAAGCGAAGCACTTCACAACATTACGGTGATGTACAAGGTTCATGGATATAACCCTCCGGATGGCGATTGGTACTGGGCAAAATATGGCTCGGACGGTAAGGTCATAACCCATGGCAAACCCAGAAGCTGTATCGGCTGTCATGGGACTCGGGCAAAAAATGATTTTGTAGTGGTGCATGAATTTAAGTAACTTTTGTTGTCATCACATCAAACTCTTTAGGATGCCGGCATGAATAGACGGAGACGATTTCTCAAAAGGTCCTTTGAATTCATCGCAGGTATGGGACTTTTGTTCAGCCCTCTCTTATCGTGGATACAACTTGTTCATGCCAACATTCAAAAAATTATCCTGCCGAAAGATACCTCTCGCGAAGACCTCGCTTATAAAAATCCAGCCGAGCTGGATACCCGCCATCTTGATGTCACGCCTTTAGAAGATTTCAAAACCATGGGAATAACGGATCATCAGACGGATCTCGACACCTGGCGCCTGGAGGTTTCAGGACATGTTGTTGAGCCGCTTCACCTGAGTTATTCAGAGATTCTCACCCTGCCAGCAATTGAACGGGATGTTCTATTGATTTGTCCGGGAATTTTTGCCAACCACGGCCGTTGGAAAGGAATATCAATGAATGCTCTTCTCAAAAAGGCCAACGTAACAAATGGTGGAACTCTCGTGACATTTAAAGGACCGGAAGGCAAATATGAAAAGGTAGAACAATTTCACCTACAGGATGTTCTTTCCAATAAAGTATTTTTGGCATATGCGGTGAATGGGAAAGCCCTTCCCCAAAAACATGGTTTTCCTTTACGAGTCGTGGCAGAAGGACATTTCGGATTTACCTGGGTAAAATATGTGCATAAAATGACCGTAGACTAACCCGGAATGATTCTTTTTTTTATTTTAACATTGTTTTTTATGGTACTAAAATAGGATTCGTAGATTATAGCAGTTGCCAAAAATATGTTCCGATTGAATAAATAACGGTCACGATTTACCGTAAGCCGCAGGATGATTTCGTTGAGGTCGGGAAGCTGCCTGAGCAAATTAGAGCGCGTTAAAGAGAACATCTT